>CAZQYD010000059.1:0-8411 GCA_964597465.1 uncultured Piscirickettsiaceae bacterium
TCCGCAGGTCGTGTACAGTCCGTTGCAGTACGCTTAATTGTTGACCGTGAAAGGGAGGTTGAAGCACATAAAGCAATTACTTCATTTAAACTAAATGGACAATTAGCTTTATTAGATAATACAAAAAAAGAACTTGCCAATATTGATGTAAAACGCTCATCCGCATTTAAAACCGAAGCAGAAGCAAAAGAATTCTTTGAACAAGTACAAAATGCGGAATTAACCGTTGCCAGCTTAGAGGATAAGCCCGCTAAGAAAAGCCCTAAACCACCTTTTACCACTTCTACGTTACAACAAGAAGCGTCTGCAAAACTAGGTTTTTCAGTCAAGCAAACGATGATGGTGGCACAGCGCCTGTATGAGTCTGGAAAAATAACTTACATGCGAACCGACTCGGTTAATTTATCGGAAGAAGCGATTAGCAATGCCAGTAAATCCATTACGGCTAGTTACGGTGCAAACTATGTACACAACCGCCGTTATAAAACAAAAAATGCGGGTGCTCAAGAGGCGCATGAAGCGATTCGTCCGACCCGTTTTGACGATGAAACGGTTACAGGTGAACGTAATGAACAGCGTTTATATCAGTTGATTTGGCGTCGAGCAATAGCCTCACAAATGGCCGATGCAAAATTAAAACGTACCACCGTTGATGTCGCTATTTCAACCTTACCAAACGACAAATTAATTGCGAAAGGAGAAGTCATTGAGTTTGATGGTTTCCTAAGAGTTTATAACCTAGATGGCAAAAGTGAAGATGGTTTGCTACCGCCTATGTCTGTCGGGCAATTGCTTGGATTAGGTGATTTAATTATTAGGGAAAGCTTTACTAGAGCACCAGCACGCTATAACGAAGCAAGCCTAGTTCGTACCCTTGAAGAAATGGGCATTGGTCGTCCATCAACCTATGCTCCAACCATTGACACCGTACAAAACCGTGGTTATGTGGTAAAAGAAGACCGTGAAGGCACGCCAAGAGAATATCGCCAACTACAACTAACCGCTAACGATTTAACCGCTGAAACCCTGACTGAAAATGCAGGTTCTGAAAAAAATAAACTTTTCCCTACTGATATTGCAGGCATCGTCAATGATTTTCTTGTTAAGCATTTCGGTGAGGTGTTAGACTTTAAATTTACTGCCAATGTTGAAACACAGTTTGATGTCATCGCTGCAGGAGATGAAACTTGGGACGGTATGCTCGACAAATTCTATAAAAAATTCCACCCAAAAGTAATCGCCGCAGAAGATGTATCCCGTGAAGAAGCCGGGCAATCTCGTGCGTTAGGCAATGACCCAAAAACAGGCAAACCAATGTTTGTCAAAATTGGGCGTTACGGGCCTTATGTGCAATTAGGTGATGGCGAAAATGAAGAAAAACCAACTTTTGCTAGCTTAATGCCAGGGCAAAAAATGGATCTTTTAAAGCTAGAAGATGCCACCGAATTATTTAAACTACCAAGAGAAGTTGGTGAAATGCCTGAAAGCTTTTCGGCAACCGCCGTTGATGGCACAGTGTTTGAAGTCGAAAAAGGGCAAATATTAATTGCAAAACAAGGACCTTTTGGCCCTTATGTTGAATACGGTACAAAAAAATACTGTCCAATTAAAGGTTTTAGTCCGCTAGCCATTACATTAGATGAAACTGTTGCGTTGGTTGAAGCGAAAATTATCTTTGAAGCAGAAAAGATAATTAGAGTCTTTAAAGGTACGGATGTAAAAATTTTAAAAGGTCGCTGGGGGCCTTATATCACTGATATAACAACTAAAAAGAATGCCAAAATAGCGAAAGATGAAGAGGCAAATGATTTAACGTTTGAAGAATGTCAAAAACGTCTAGACGAAGCACCTGAACCAAAAAAACGTGGTGGGCGTAAAAAAGCACCCGCTAAGAAAAAAGCAGTGGCAAAGAAAAAACCAGCCACTAAAAAGAAACCTGTTACTAAAAAAACGACAGCTAAAAAAAAGGTAACTAAAAAACCTGCCGCTAAAAAATAACAATGCAGTAAATTAGGTTAGAATACGCGATTCTATTTTTTGTAAATGTTCCAAAGGGTTCCACATGAAACAACTTGTTGCCGACTGTTTATTGTCCGCGGTTAATCAATTAAAAAGCAACGGGGTTTTGGCTGACAACTTTGAACCGCGTATTGTGGTTGATAATTCAAAAGATAAAGCTCATGGTGATTTCGCAAGTAACCTCGCAATGATGTTGACAAAATCGATCGGTAAACCACCAAGAGAGGTTGCGCAGTTAATTATTGATGCGTTGCCTGTGTCGGAGATGATTACTAAAGTTGATATTGCCGGGCCTGGATTTATTAACTTTTTTGTTGAAGAATCGGCAAAGTTTGCGGTCATTGGCAAGGTTTTAGCGGAAAAAGAAAACTTTGGTTGTAGTGATTTTGGTCAAGGTAAAAAAGTATTGGTAGAGTTTGTTTCGGCAAATCCGACAGGGCCTTTGCATGTTGGTCATGGTCGTGGAGCGGCGTATGGTGCTAGCTTGGCGAATCTTTTACAGGTAGCAGGGTTTGAAGTTTCAAACGAGTATTATGTGAATGATGCGGGTCGTCAAATGGATATTTTGGCGACTTCAACTTGGCTTCGCTATTTAGAGTTGCACGGTCAAGAAATTAATTTTCCTAGTAATGGCTATAAGGGCAGTTATGTTGTGGATATTGCTCAAACAATTATTGATGAACATGGTGATATTTTTGTAAAATCAGTCGATGATGTTTTTGCTGGGGTATTTGCTGATGAAGTTAAAAATGATGTGGGTGAAACGCTTTCTGGCGATAAAGAAAAGCATATTGACGGCTTAAATGTAAATACAAAAAATCTGTTAGGCGAATTGAATTATCGCGTGGTGTTTGATAAAGCATTAACGGTTATTTTGGCGGATATAAAGCAGGACTTAACTGGCTTTAAAGTTGATTTTGATGAATGGTTTTCTGAACGTTCATTGATGAATACGGGGGATATTGATGCGGCGATTGCAAAGTTACAAGCTGCAAATAAAATATACGAGAAAAATGGTGCGCTTTGGTTTAGGTCAACCGATTATGGCGATGAAAAAGACCGTGTGGTGGTGCGTGATAATGGCTTGAAAACTTATTTTGCGTCAGATATAGCTTACCACTTGAATAAACTAGGACGTGGATTTGATATTCTGATTGATGTGTGGGGTTCAGATCACCACGGCTATGTGCCTCGGGTTAAAGCCGGCATGGAAGCAATGGGTGCAAGTTCAGATGCCTTGGAAGTTTTACTGGTTCAATTTGCTATTCTTTATCGCAGCGGCGAAAAACTCGCGATGTCAACTCGCTCAGGTCAGTTCGTTACGCTACGAGAGCTTCGTGACGAAGTCGGAACAGATGCGGCAAGATTCTTTTACGTACAGCGTAAGTCAGAGCAACACATGGATTTTGATTTAGACTTAGCAAAATCACAATCGAATGACAACCCTGTGTACTATATCCAATACGCACACGCTCGTATTTGCCGTGTTTTCGAACAGGCAGAACAAAAGGGTTTTAAAATCGATATTTCCAGCCAAAAACCGCCCCCTGCTCACATAGCTATTCAATCGCCAGGGGACATGCCCAAGGGGGTAGGTGAATTTGGTTCATTAGAACAGGAAACGGCTTTAGCGATGTTATTAGCGAAGTACCCAGAGATAGTCAATCGTGCGGCAAAAGCACGTGAGCCACATCAAATCGCCTATTATTTGAAAGATTTAGCGCAAGGTTTGCATAGTTATTACAATGTCTGTCAGTTTATTGTCGATGATGATGATTTGCGTAACCAACGGTTTGCATTGATTCAATCGGTCAGACAAGTCTTGCAAAATGGCTTGGCGATTATCGGTGTTTCTGCTCCAACGAGCATGTAGTTAAGATGGCAAGAGATTATAGTAAAGGACGAGTGGTGGCTAAGCGTGAGTTTAAACGCCAATCACAGCAACCATCTTCTTCAGAACCAAACGTTGTGGTTCGTAAAGGATTGTCGGTTGGTTGGCTGTTATTTTTTCTAGTATTGGTTGCTTTGGCTACTTTTTTTGCGACTAAGCAAATGTTGCAAAACGATTCAGATAAATCAGTAGTTAAATTAGCGGTTACTAAGGTAGAAATCTTAGATTCTGCACCACTTAAAACAGAGCTAGAACTACCTAAAGATAATTTAGTTGCTAGTAAACCGCCAGTTGAATCTATTATTGAAGCTGTTGTGCCCATTGAGCCTATTGCTAACCCAAAACGTCCCTACTTAAAAATTGATTACAGCTTTTATAATGGCTTGGCAGAAACAGAGGTGCTGGTTGATGTCGAGCCTATTTCGATTAAACTAGCTTCCGCTTACTATATTCAAGCGGGTACGTTTGGTAAAGAGAGCCAGGCTTTAATCGAACAGCAGCGTTTGGCTAGAAAAGGGCAAAAGCTTGATATAACGACCTACACCACTAAAATTCGTACCTACTATCGCTTGAGAGTCGGGCCTTTTGATAATCGTTTGAAAATGAACAAAAAACGTAATGAATTGAGGCGGTTAGGATTAGATACCTTGTTGGTGCGAGCTAGAAAGCTATAAGTCGTCTTCTGATTTTACTAGGTTCCGACCGCTTTCTTTTGCTAGATAAAGTGCCTTGTCTGCTCTATCAATAAAGTCATCGATGGATTCATCCTCTCCGCGATAGGTAGAAACACCAAATGAAGCGGTAATTTTACCTAATTCTTTAGTGGAACCTTTGCGTTTTAGTTTTGCCTGCTCAATTGAGAGACGAATTTCTTCGGCACGGCGTAAGGCGGATTTTTTATCGCTATCTGCAATGAGAATAGCGAACTCTTCGCCGCCATAACGTGAGATGTTTTCGTTGTCTTGTTTGTTCTTCTTGATGATACTGGTAAAATAACGTAAAACGCTATCGCCCACCAAGTGCCCAAAGTTATCATTAAACCGCTTAAAGAAGTCAATATCGGTCATGATTAACGATAAACTACTCGGGTTGTTTTTAGCGGCTTCAGTCAAGTCAAGAATCGTATTGTTAAATGATTTACGGTTGCCTACTTCGGTTAGTTCATCAGTCATTATTTGTGCTTTTGCACGAACAAGATCGTCACGTAATTGTACGATTTCTTCTTGGGTGCTTAAAATGTATTCATTAAAATTATCGGTGGCATCCTTCATTGAATTTGCCGAATCTAAGACTTTACTGGTTAAATTGTTAAGCTCTTCTTGGTTAAGATCACCTTTCGATAGGCTATCTTTCGCTTTATTAAGTTCAGAGGACTGTTGAGAGAGTTTTTCGCTCCAAAAATCCATTTTTTTGACAATAGAACCAATTAAGCGTTTTAAAGATCGATCAAACTGGCTATCTGCTTCATCTTCATCGCTCAGGTAACTATCATATAATCTTTTTCCTAGACGATCATTATAGCCAAAAGGGTCATTTAACGCTTCATCCATTTCTTGACGAAATTTAGGGATATCCCCTTTGATGTAGTGGTACCAAACATAGTAGTTTAGAGGGGACGGGGTAATAGACCGCTCTTCAAAAGTTTTTGATATCTTTTCAAAAATACGTTTGGCTTTATCTGGCGCATCTTTTAAATTCAAGTGCATTTTAATTTCTCCTTATGCAAAGCTATTAAGTTTAATTTTACACATTTTTTATATTGATTTTATAAAATAAAAAACTAGTTCTAGTATAGTTACCTCATTAGTGTTTGAAAAGAGAGTTAAAAAATGATAAATGCAAAACAAATAACAGAATTAGTTGAAGCGGTTGCCTCCGTGATACCTGAACAATTGGGTAGTCTGCCCGAAAATGCACAAAAAAATCTGAATGCAACGTTATCCAGTGTTTTTAAAAAAATGGACTTAGTAACTCGTGAAGAGTTTGATATTCAGACGCAGGTACTTGCAAAAACTCGACAGAAGCTTGAACGTTTAGAGAAGCTGGTTGGGAAACATGTTGAGCAGCATGTTGAAGACACGAATAATAAATAGTTCAGATGACCAGTTATGCTTCAATCTTAACGCGTGCTTTTGCGGGAATGGATTCACCAGAAGTTCAGGTTGAAATCCATGTCACAAATGGTTTACCACAGCTATCGATGGTCGGGTTGCCTGAAGCAGCAGTGAAAGAAAGTCGCGACCGAGTTCGTTCGGCGATACTCTCCAGTGGCTTTGAATTACCACCGAAAAGAATTACCTTAAATCTTGCACCTGGCGACTTACCCAAACAAGGTAGCCGCTATGATTTACCGATTGCTTTAGCTATTTTGTCTGCAACAGGACAAATACAGCTTCCTGATGAAATTAAACATTATGAGTTTTATGGAGAACTGTCTTTAAACGGCGAAATTAAATCGGTGACTGGCTTGTTACCTTCCTTATTAGCTGCAAAGAAGCTGGGTCGAGTTTTAATCGTTCCTAGCGCTAATTTAGAAGAAGCTTCTCTTGTTAAGGGTTTAAAAGTGTATGGCGTTCGCCACCTGTTGGATCTTGTTAATTTCTTTCAAAATGATGGCGAACTGATTGCACCAAGTTGCCAAACAACGACTCTGCCTAAATACGAAGAAGACATCTCGGATGTACAGGGGCAACTACAAGCCAAACGTTTGCTTGAAATCTGTGCATCAGGCGGGCATTCGCTGTTAATGGTTGGCGAACCAGGTTCGGGAAAAAGTATGTTAGCAACAAGGCTATTAACGATATTGCCCGAACTAACACAACAGCAAGCAATTGAACGAGCGGTGATTCAATCAATTGCAGGAATCCCTGTTAATACAGAAGAATTTTTGCAACGAAAAATTGTTAGCCCGCATCACACGACAACTGCCGCGGCACTCATCGGTGGAGGTTCTGGTAGCATCCCAAAACCAGGGGCAATTAGTTTGTCGAGCCACTCTATTTTATTTTTAGATGAATTGCCAGAGTTTAAACGTGATGTACTCGAAGCGTTAAGAGAACCACTCGAATCTAAGAAGGTAACGATCTCAAGAGTAAATGGTCATGCAACCTATCCTGCTACGCCGATGTTAATCTCCGCAATGAACCCTAGCCCGAGCGGATTTTTTGCCGACGATAGATTAGGGAGGTGTAAAGATACACCCGAACAAATAGCAAGATATATGCAAAAAATTTCAGGACCATTATTAGATAGAATTGATTGCCATATTGAGGTTAAGCCAGTTGCATTTTCACAATTACAATCTAAAGCCGCTGAAGATGTAGAAAACTCTGCCACCGTACGTGAAAGAGTCATTCAAACACGTAATCTTCAAATAACACGGCAGGGAAAGTTAAATACCGAACTCTCTACTAAAGAGCTTGAACGATATATTTCCTTAGATGAATCTGCTATTAAATTGTTAGAAAATGCGGTTAATAAATTAGGAATGTCGGCAAGAGGGTATCATCGAATTTTAAAAATATCTCAAACCCTAGCAGACATGGAGCAAAAAATTGTATCGGTTAATCATATTGCGGAAGCCCTTTCTTATCGAAAACTAGATAAAAAATAATGAGTTTTGAATCTATTTATCTAGCGGCACTGATTGTTGGTTTACTAGGCGGTGTGCATTGTATGGCAATGTGTGGTGCGGTGGTTGGCTCACTCACGTTTAATCTAAAACCTGAAGTACAGGTTAGCTATATAAGGCAATTGCCGTATCAACTCTCTTATAATTTTGGACGAATATCCAGTTATGCACTAATTGGTTTATTATTCGGTTGGCTAGGAAGCTCTTTAACTAATTTAGCAGAATTTCTACCAATCCAACAGGCATTACAGGTTTTTGCTGGTTTGTTTATGCTGGCACTAGGCTTGTATATTGCAGGCTGGTGGAATGGGATTGTGGTGATAGAGCGAGCTGGCGGAAAGATATGGCAAGCACTCAAACCATTATCATCAAAAATGATGGTAGTTTCGACCATTCCACAGGCTTGGTACTATGGTCTAGTTTGGGGATGGTTGCCTTGTGGGCTAGTTTATAGTGTATTGATTATGGCACTGTCAGCAGGTTCAGCATTGGAAGGCGGCCTAGTCATGTTGGCATTTGGTCTCGGAACCATTCCAAACTTAATGCTGATGGGTACATTCGCTTTTTTCTTTACCAGACTCTCACGGAATATTATTGTTAGAAGGTTTGCTGGTTCAAGTATTTTGCTAATGGGATTGTGGCAAATTTGGTTAGCTTATTCCGTTAGTGTTAATTGATGTTAGGGATTCAGCTATTAGGTCGTTTTTTCAGTAAAAAGTGCCCAGGGGGGTACTTTTGATAGGAACTTTTTTTACTAGCTAATTTTTTAACAGGCAATAAAAAACCGAATAAAAATTCGGTTTTTTAAGCGGCTCCTTAGGGAAACGCTTAATAACTAAGGTTAGAATTAGGCTGAGAAAAAAGTGTCGC
>CAZQYD010000060.1:0-8266 GCA_964597465.1 uncultured Piscirickettsiaceae bacterium
AAAAACAAACTTTTAAGGCTTTTAGATTCTAAACGACCTATTAAACCTTTACTAAAGAACATGTATGGGTACACTATACAAACCAACGTAATTAAAATCAACCTCCTAACTTGACATAAATCAATTTAAGAAAAACTTTAAAAAACAACCAAATAAAAAAGATATTAAAATGAAAAAAATCGTACTTGCTACTGGAAATTTAAGCAAAATAAAAGAAATACGCAGCATCCTTTTTCCTTATGGGTTTCATATTAAACCCCAAAAAGATTTTTTTAACGAGGAAGCGGTTGAAGATGGTTTAAGTTTTATTGAAAATGCAATCATTAAAGCACGCTTTGCTAGCCAAAAAACGGGATTACCAGCGATTGCTGATGACTCTGGACTTGAAGTTTTTGCCTTAAACAATCAACCTGGGATTTATTCTGCTCGATATTCAGAGGGCTACTTAGGGCAAAATGCTTCCGACGAGCTAAATAATCAAAAATTATTAGCTGAACTAAAGCAAGCACGCTCAAACAACCGAACAGCGTGCTATTACTGTGCAATGGTTTATGTTAAACATGCTGAAGACCCTACTCCGATTATTGGTTTAGGGCAATGGTGTGGTGAAGTTCTCTACGAGCCAAAAGGGAATTCAGGATTTGGTTACGACCCTCTAATCTGGTTTCATGATTTTCAATGCACGGCTGCCGAGATGAGCCAAGAACAGAAAAACAAAATTAGTCACCGAGCATTAGCAATGCGAAGCCTGCTAAGCTCTCTAAGGGAAACGCTTAATAACTAAGATTATTTTATACTGGCAAAAAGTGCCGTTATTTTCTCAGCCTAATTCTAACCTTAGTTATTAAGCGTTTCCCTAAGAAAACTCTGATATCTCTCCACTCCATAAAATAATTAGGGTATAATGTTCGATTGGATTTAAAAAAACACTAAAGGCTTTGAATTATGGCACGTATTACCGTAGAAGATTGTTTGGATCAAGTTGAAAATCGTTTTGAGTTAGTTATTTTGGCTGCCAAAAGAGCACGTCAAATTTCAAATGGTGCTGAGCCGACACTTGAAGTAGAAAATGACAAGCCAACAGTGATGGCACTTCGTGAACTTGCTGCAAACACCATTGACAAGGATGTTGTAATGGCTGATCAAGATACCCCGCCGTTTTTCGGATAAAAACACTCTATGGATAAACTCACCCCTACTTCAATAGACGGTCTTATCCAAAAAGCCTCTCTTTACCTAGATAAAGAGCAGGTTAACAATATTTTAGTCGCATTTGAATTTGCAAAAACAGCCCATCAAGGGCAAACTCGCAAAGCGGGTGGCGACTACATATGGCACCCCGTCGCGGTTGCCGAAATTCTTGCTGAAATCCAACTTGATTGCGAAAGCATTATTGCCGCACTACTGCATGATATTGTAGAAGACACACCTATTTCACTCGCTGACATTGAAGATAACTTCTGCGACAATGTTGCACTGATTGTTGACGGCGTTACAAAAATAGGAAAGCTAGAGTTTGCGTCCCCGCAAGAAGCACAGGCGGGAAGTTTTCGAAAAATGATTATGGCAATGGCAAGAGATATCCGCGTCATTCTTATCAAACTTGCTGATCGCTTACACAACATGCGAACACTTGGTGTAATGCGTCCAGAGAAACAACGGCGCATTGCCAAAGAAACGTTAGAAATTTATGCCCCGATTGCTGCTCGCTTAGGAATTAATGCGATGCGAATAGAGCTGGAAGATCTCGGATTTAAATCAATGTACCCGTTACGCTACGCGGTTTTAGAATCGGCTGTCAAAAAAGCACGCGGCAATCGCAATGAAATTGTCAAAAAGATAACGGACAATATTAGTCACCGCTTTGAAAATGAAGGTATTTCTGCCAAGGTGCTCGGCAGAGAAAAGCATCTATATAGTTTGTACAAAAAAATGAAGTACAAAAAACATAACTTCAACGAAATTCTAGATATTTTTGCCTTCCGTGTAGTGGTGGATAGTGCTGATGACTGTTATCGTTCACTGGGTATCGTGCATGCACTATACAAACCTTTCCCAGGCAAAATAAAAGACTATATTGCTATCCCAAAACCAAACGGATACCAATCCTTACATACCGTTTTATTTGGTGCTCATGGGCATTATATTGAAGTTCAAATACGCACTGATAAAATGCATGAAGTTTCTGAGCATGGTATTGCTGCCCACTGGAAATATAAAAAAACGTCTGTAAGTGAAGTAGATAGCGAAGAAAATAAAAAACTCCCGTCTCATGTTGAGTTAAGAGCTCAAGAGTGGGTTAAAAACTTATTAGAAATTCAACAAAGTGCAGGTAATTCTCTAGATTTTCTTGAGAGTGTCAAAATTGACCTTTTTCCTAGTGTTATTTACTTATTTACACCTCAAGGCGATATTATTACGCTACCGACAGGTGCAACGGCGATTGATTTTGCCTATGCCGTGCATACCAATGTCGGACACTCTGCAATTGGCTGCCGCATTAACAAACAGCTTATTCCATTACGCAGTAAACTTGAATCTGGGCAAACTGTCGAGATTATGCGTAGTGATGAAAAGCAACCTAACCCGTCATGGTTACATTTTGTGACCACCGCAAAAGCTCGCTCTCAGATTAGAGCGTTTTTAAAAAACCAACGAGATGATTCGGCAAGTGAACTCGGCGCTCGACTGTTAAAAAAATCACTCTTAAACTACAATATCAAATACAAAGAGCTGACCGAATTCTCTAGAGACGACATTGTTCATCGACTAAAAGTAACATCGTGGCAAGAATTGTTAGAGGATGTTGGGCACGGAAAACGCTTTGCAAATTTAGTCGCTAAACAAATTCAAGATTCTATTCTTGGTGGCGAAAAGCCAGACTTTCAACCTTGCCATGATGCGAACTCAGATCCCCTTGTGATTTCAGGAACTGAGGGAATGATTCTTAACTATGCAGGCTGTTGTTTACCGATTCCTGGCGATCAAATAATGGGGTTTATCAGTGCTGAAAAAGGACTGGTTATTCATCGCCAAGAATGTAGCAATGTTAAAAGCTTTAAAAACAGCCCTGAAAAATGGTTAGATGTGCATTGGGAAAGTGAGGTTTCAGAAACCTTTAATACCGAGCTACAAATTGAAGTCAAGAATGCACGTGGTGCATTGGCTACCGTTGCTACGAAAATAGCCGAACAAAAAGTGGATATCGACAAGATATCTTCAGAGGATAAAGACGAGTCCTTCACCTTAATGCACATTACCGTTAAGGTAAACTCAAGAAAACGTCTTGCTGATATTATTCGTATCTTAAAAAAGATGCCCGTTGTTGAGAAAATCCAACGACTCTAGCTTACCCCCCTGGGCACTTTTTATCTCAAACTGCTGGAATTAAACCGCTTTCAATGCCTTACCCTGACCTTGCTTCTTTATCTGTAAAATTACAACCGTAATTAGTAGCAATATCCCTGCTATCACGCCGATTGATGCGGCTATATTACTGTCGAGCACAACGGCGACCCCATAACCGATTAGCACGGATAGCTGGGCATAAATAGCCGCTATTATCAACATGGCTTTTAAGGATTTGGCTAATAGATAGGCGGAACTGGCTGGAATAACTAATAGAGCGACGACTAAAATTGCACCTACCGCATCAAATGATGCAACGGTGGTTAAGGAGACCATTGTCATCAACAAATAGTGCCAAAAAGTAACCGACACTCCTAAAGATAATGCTAATGCGGGATGAAAGGATACCAGTTTAAAACGGTTAAAGCCAATCACAATAATCGCTATATTTAATAAAAAAACAATTAAAATTGTCCAGAATGCTCTTGGCCCCCAATCATTACCTCCAAAAGCAATGGTATCAAAAGGAGCAAAGGCGATTTCACCATACAGTACGCATTCTTGATCTATATCCACCTGCCCTGCATACAAGCTGATTAAAATAACCCCCATTGCAAAAAACCAAGTAAAGATAATTCCCATACTGGCATCCATTTGCAATTTGCCTAATTTATGTAGCGTATTGGACAACCATGCGGTCAATAAACCGATCAGGGTTGCTCCGATAAACATTGCAATAATCGAACGGCTACCTGTTATTAAGTATGCTAGTACAATTCCTAATAAAATAGAGTGGCTAATTGCATCGCCTAGTAATGCCATTCTACGTAAAATCAAAAACACACCGACCATTGAGCAACTAACCGCGACTAAACTGGCTATTGCTAATATCCAGATATCATTTATCACTTAGCCAGCCCCGTTAATTTTTTTAGCAGGTATCACGTTACCATGAGGGTCTTTAGCACCTGAAAATGCTAACTCTTTTTCAAGCTGCTGGGTTTGCTCTTCGGTTAATAAATGCTCTACTTTTTCAGCTTGTCCATGCACATCTTTCGGGTCAATATTTACTTTTTCAGTTAAGTAATTCTCCCACAGTCGATGTCTTCTCGTTAAATCAATCGCCAAATCTTTGCCTTTTTCCGTTAGCTTTATATCTATTTTGCCAATTAAACTTTTAGAGCGAAGTCTATTTAATGTTTTACGTAACTCACTTAAATTAACGGAACGAGATTTCATAATATCTTCAAGGCTAAAAGCGTTGTTTAAATTTAACGCCAGCCCTGCTTGTGGAGTTCTTTCATTTAAAACAAACAATGTTCTAAGAATATTTTCCTCCCTGACTTTAAACCTTAACTTGTGTTGTTTGCGTAGGCTTGCAATCACCCCTCTTTCGGGTGCAAACAAAAATGACAATATAAACAAAACAGATAAAACCACCACCATCCAAGGGCCAGTAGGCATCGCAGGTGCCATATAAGACATATTTGCACTAATCAGTCCACTAAAGCCACCTATCAAACCTGCAATAACTAGCATGGTTGCTAAATTTTTACTCCAAAATCTTGCCGCGGCAACGGGCGTTAATAAAACGGCAGCCATTAAAACCACCCCCACAATTTGCAAACCAATAACCACTGAAGTCACAATCAAGATAGCTAATATAGTTTCATACAAAGCCATATTTAAACCAATTGACTGGGCATAAACGCGATTAAAAGAAATCAGTCTAAATTTATCAAAGAAAATAGTAACGGTGACTAAAATAGCAACGGCTACAAAGGACAGTAAATATAAATCCGTTGGTAACATCGCCGCGGCTTGCCCAAATAACATTTTATCTAAGCCACTTTTTCCAGCAACTTCTAAGCCTTGAATATAGGAAAGTTGCATCATTCCTAACGCAAAAAAGAAAGAAAGGGTAATTGCCATTGCCGCATCAGGCTTGATTTTGGTATTTTTAGGCAACCAGCTCATTAAAAACAAACCCATGAATGAACTAAAAATAGCACCAAAAAACATCACTAGAGGAGAATTTGCATGAAAAAGAATAAATGCAGTCATCACACCAGGTAATGCGGCATGAGCTAAGGCATCGCCCATCAAAGAACGCTTGCGTAAAAAAGCAAAACTACCAATGACTGACGCTGAAATACCTAATAAAATAGTTCCTGCCAAAACCCAAGTGGCATTTACATCAGAAAAACTCCAAAACTCTATAAATAATTGCCAATAACCAGGTCTCAGTAGCTCAAAACCATCTAAGCTATTCATCGTGAACTTTATCGAGGTTGGTACGATACAGCCTTTCGGTAAGATCATTTAATAATGATAGACGTCCACCATAGGTTTTATTCAAATTCTCTACCGTCAAGACTTCTTCAGCTGGTCCTACGGCAATTAAACGAGCATTAATTAAGATAACCCAGTCAAAGTATTCCCCAACCGTATTTAAATCATGATGCACACAAACAATGGTTTTATTTTTCGCCTTTAACTCTGCAAATAAATTAATAATTGCCTTTTCGGTAGTAACATCAACGCCAGCAAAAGGTTCATCCATTAAATATAAACTTGCCTGCTGTGCTAAGGCTCTTGCCAAAAACACCCTTTGTTGCTGACCGCCAGAAAGTTCACTGATTTGCCTAGTTTTAAAATCAAGCATACTGACTCGCTCTAAAGCTTGTTCAGCAATAGAAACATCCGCTTTGGTTGGTCTCTGCCAAAACTTTAACTGACCATGACGCCCCATTAACACAACATCCATCACATTAATCGGGAAATCCCAATCAGACTCTTCACGTTGCGGAACATAAGCGACCGCTAAACGTTTTTTAGTCAACGAATCACCAAAAAATAACGCTTCACCAGACATCACTGGCTCTAAACCCATAATGCCTTTTAACAGCGTTGATTTACCTGCACCATTGGGACCAACAATTGCGATAGTCTTGCCTTCTGGAATACTGAAGCTAACATCCGTTAGCACCGGATTATGGTGATAACGCATATTAATATGCTTAACAACTAAAGGGGAGTTTTTCATGGTCTCATTCTATTTAAGTGCCGCAACGATGGTCTTAACATTATGTCTAACCATGCCAATATAAGTAGCTTCGTCAGTACCTTTTATTCCCATCGCATCAGAAAACAATTCACCACCGATTTCAAGCTCACCACCTTCCGCTTTAACCCCTGCCACCAAAGATTGTAAGAATTTTTTAGGCACGCTTGACTCAACAAATACCGCTTTAATTTCACGATCAATAATCACTTTTTTAAGACGTTTAATATCATTTAAACCAAATTCAGAAGCGGTACTAATACCCTGCAAACCTCTTACTTCCACGCCATAAGCACGACCAAAATAACCAAATGCATCATGAGCAGTAATTAACATACGCTGAGGTTGTGGAATGGTCTTAATTTGTTGTTTTGTCCACTCATGTAAATCGGCTAAGTCAGCTAAAAACGTTTTTGCATTTGCTTGATAAAAATCTTTGTTTTCAACATCTATTTCAATTAACTTCGCCAACACTTCTTCCGCCGCTTGGTACCAAATAGCGACATCAAACCAAACATGTGGATCATACGCACCATCTGACTTCAGTATTTTGCTAGGTTCTAAATTAGCAGTGACGGCAAAAACAGGCTTTTTCTTGGCTAACTTATCAAAAATATTCTGCATTTTTCCTTCAAGATGCAACCCATTATAAAAAATAGCATCGGCATTGGTTAAACGACGCAAATCACCCTGTGTTGCCTTATAAAGATGAGGATCAATTCCTGATTTCATCAAACTAACAACCTTAACTTTATCTTGACCGATATTAATGACCAAATCGCCGACCATTCCCGTCGTCGTGACTACATTCATCGGTTTTGCAATTGTAATCGCACTGAACAAACTCAATAGAGCGATTAAAAACATATTTTTTAAACTTTTCATTTTTTTCCTAATCTGTGAAGTTGACGCTAGCTTAATTAAATATTTAGCCTAGGCTAACTTTTATAGCCAAGAATATCATTCTCAATTAAAAAAGTAAAGATTTTTATTCATCTTCACCGTTTTTTTAAATATAATCATTTACTGAAAGTTAAAATTAATTCTACAAGGAATGACAACATGTTTAAAAAAGCACTCATAATTGCACTACTTACCCCAACCGCAACCATGGCAAGCGACGCCTTAGATGATTTTAAAGCGGATTTACAAGCTCAGTTTGATGACGTCTCGCAAGATGTTATCGGCAGCCAATCACATAAAACATTGATTCCAGCAGAACCACTTGGCATAATTGGTTTTGATTTTGGCATTTCGTTTAACAAAGCGTCACTAAATAGCCCGTTAAAGGATGAAACCTATGCTGGCGTATCAGCTCTTGACTCTATTGGACTGCATGCCAACAAAGGGCTTCCTCTCGGCTTTGATATCGGTGTCAACTATGCTAAATCAGCACTACTTTCAACCCTAAACGGCACGCTAAGCTACGCAATAATGGAAGGAGGTATTGCCGCTCCCGCTGTTAGCATCAAAGGCTCTTACACTTCTTCGGTTGATTCAGAATTTGTTGACTTCAGCAGTTATGGTGCTGACCTTGGTGTATCAAAAGGATTTGCTATGATTACCCCTTTCGCCAGTATCGGAATGGTAAACGGCGAGGTTAAAACCGTGAAAGGTGCAATTTCTGGATTTGAAGATAGCTATTCAGAAAGCGTTATGCGTTATGCTGTTGGTGCAAACATCAACATCTTCATCGGTGACCTACTGCTAGCATACAACAAAGTTGGCGAAGTTTCTAACATGACCGCAAAACTAGGTTTCCGTTTCTAAAAAACAGCTTACATTTTTTAAAAAACTCCTTTTTTAAGGAGACACTTAATAACCGCGATTAGAATTTTACTGAGAAAAAATGTG
>CAZQYD010000061.1:0-8245 GCA_964597465.1 uncultured Piscirickettsiaceae bacterium
GTTTAGCCGCTTCATTTAAATAACGTACATGTCCAGAATGTAAAATATCAAAACAACCATTGGTTACTACCACTTTTTCGCCTTTTTGCTGGGCAAGTTCGACCAGTGTTTTGACTTCTTCAGCACTCATTGAGGCGTAGCCTTGATGACGAGAATTTTCTTTTAACTGTTGCTCTAATTCTGCTTTACTGACCGTAGAAGTTCCTACTTTTTTGACCACAATACTGGCGGCTTCATTTGAACAATGTACGGCGTTTCTTAAATTATGCCCACTGGCAAAAACAGTGGCTAATGTTGCCATCACGGTATCGCCTGCCCCTGTTACATCAAACACTTCTAGTGCTTTGGAGCTGAGTGAAAAGGGTTGTTTGTCTTTTTCAATCAACATCATGCCATTTTCGCTACGGGTGACTAATAGTGCTTGAATATTTAATTTTTTTAGTAGTTGTTGTGCTTTTTCGATCAGTTCATTTTCATCTTTACATTCACCGACAATCTGTTCAAATTCGCTTTGATTGGGTTTGATTAAAAATGCCCCTGCATAGCGTTCAAAATCGGTACCTTTTGGGTCAATAAACACGGGAACATTATGTGTTTTTGCAGAGGCGATAATATCTTCCACCGCTTGCAATGAACCTTTTGCGTAGTCTGGAATTACCAAGGCATCAAAACTTTTGACTAATTCTGCGGTTAAATTGGCTATTTCCATAGCGGCTTGCTTTGGAACAGGTTCTTCAAAGTCCATGCGAATTAATTGTTGGTGGTGACTTAATACTCTTAATTTACAAATTGTGCCTGATTCTGCTACTACCCATTGAGTATCAACCTTTGCATCATGCAGTAAATGGGTTAATTTATCGGCAAAATCATCCTTGCCAACCACGCCCGCTAGGGTAACCTTCGCACCCAATGATGCAATATTTAACGCGACATTCGCCGCTCCACCTGCACGCACTTCGTCTTTTGCTACTTTAACGACAGGAACGGGTGCTTCGGGAGAAATTCGTTTTGCCGACCCAGACCAATATTGGTCAAGCATCACATCGCCTACGACAAGAATTTTTGTTTGCGTAAATTCGTACATAAGAAGTTATCAAGCCTGCCTTTTTTGTTAGAATTTACATTATAGTATTTTGAGAGGAAATAATCACATTGAAACCAATAAAATTAAAGCTTCTAAGCGTAATTATTTTATTTTTTTTAATCCACAATGCAAACGTTTTTGCGTCTGAAGACAAGCCTAGCTTTGATACCTCCAACGATGCATTGATGCAAACTACCATTATCGGTGCGATTGCTTCGTTTGCGTTTGCTTGCTATCAAGGTAAAGCTCCCTGCTCTTTATCGCCGAATGTTGATACGGATAAGCTTACTTTTTCAGTTGATGTAGGTGCTGACAATACCATTCAACATACTCGCCTAGCCTTAGGAGCAGATTGGCTAGAAAACATTTACGACAGTAAAAATCTAAACATTAGCGGTCGAATGGAAATTAATACTAATTTTTGGTCATCTACTTTAGATAATCCACAAAATAAAAATGGTTTTATTATTGGTATCCACCCTATTTTTCGTTATTCATCACCCCATACTTTGAAGCAAGCCTATTTTGAGTTAGGGGCTGGACCACAGATTATTTCTGATACAATTTTAGAAAACGAAAATAAGTCTACTTTATTTCAATTTGGTAATGTCTTAGGCTTGGGTTACGCAAATAAAAATTACGAAATTGGTTATCGTTATTTACACTATTCAAATGCCAATATAAAAATGCCAAACCCGGGTACAGATTTTCATAATTTACACTTAGCTTACAAATTTTAAAAGGGAATTTTTATGTCACACAACTATCAAACCATTGCAAAAGAGGTGTTTAAAATACAAGCCGAAGCAATTGCTAACTTATCTTCACAATTAGATGAGCAGTTTTCTGGTGCAGTACAAGCAATCTTAAACACCAATGGGCGTGTAGTTATTTGTGGCATGGGAAAATCTGGTTTAATTGGTACTAAAATAATGGCGACGATGGCAAGCACAGGCACACAATGTTTTTTTATGCACCCTGGCGAAGCGTTTCATGGTGACTTGGGTATGGTTGCTCAACAAGATATATTTATCGCCCTCTCCAATTCTGGCGAAACCGAAGAGGTAATTAAGCTGTTACCTTTTTTAAAAGACAATAACAACATTATCATTTCAATGACGGGAAAACCAAATTCGACATTGGCTAAAAACTCTAATTTTCATCTCAACATTGCCGTTCCTAAAGAAGCTTGTCCATTACAACTCGCCCCCACTTCTTCAACCACGGCAACCCTTGTAATGGGTGATGCGTTGGCGGTTGCTTTAATGGAGGCTCGTAATTTTCAACCGCAAGATTTTGCTCGTTTCCACCCTGGTGGTAGTTTGGGGCGTAAATTATTAACCAAAGTTAAGCATGAAATGACCACCCAAAAATTACCTTTTGTTTCATCTTCCGCGTCAATGAAAGAAATTATTCACACCATGAATGATGGCAGATTAGGGTTATGTATTGTTGATAATGGGGCTGGCGTAATTACCGATGGTGATTTACGCCGTCACATGGAATTAGATGCCAATAACATTATGAATAAAACCGCACAGAATATTATGAGCGTTAACCCAATGATGATTGATGAAAACGAACGATTATCAACCGCTGAAGAATTTATGAATGACAAAAAGATTACTTCATTATTAGTAAAAGCCAATGAAAAACTGGTTGGCGTGATTCAAATTTACGATTTAAATAAATAATATTATGTCGCTTTTTTTATATCGTTTACTACTTTTTATCGCCTTGCCACTGGTTATTTATCAGGCGATTAAACGCTGTAAAAAAGTAAAGCAATTGGATGTTAAAATTCCATATTGTTTTAAATCTCGTTTTGGCTTTAACCCGACTAAATTTAAAAAAAATGGTATTTGGATTCATGCCGTATCAGTTGGCGAAACCCGCTCCATTTTTCCTTTATTAAACGCACTTAAACAACAATATCCCAACAAACCGATTACCGTCACCAGTGGTTCAATTCAAGGGGCAGTACAAGCCTTAAAATTTTCGCCCGTTGAAATTCAGCACCAAATGATTCCTTATGATTACCCGTTTGCGGTAAAACGATTTTTAAAACAAATTCAGCCCGAATTAGTGATTATGATTGAAACAGAAATTTGGGCAAATTTATATGATGCTTGTCATCAACAGAATATTCCATTGGTATTAGCCAATGCGAGATTAAAAAACAAATCCTTTCAAGCCTATCAAAAGTATGCCAAAAACCTTGTCGCCGACGCACTCAACAAAAGCCAATTTATTGCCGCTCAATTTCAACAAGATGCCGACAATTTCATTAATCTTGGAGCGGATAAAGAACGCGTTATAACCCTAGGAAATATAAAATCTGCGATTGAAATCCCTAAAGATTTAACCGAAACGGCAGCACAATTCAAACAACAGCATCAACTAAACAATCGTTTTATTTGGGTTGGTGCAAGTACACATGGCAATATTGATGGTAGCCTATCAGAAGAACAAATACTATTAAATGCACACCAAATGTTATTAAAAACCCAGCCAAATGCACTACTAATTTTAGCCCCAAGACACCCCGAAAGATTCATGAAAGTTGCCAATATAGCCAACCAAATGCATCTAGCTATTCGCTCTAAAAACCAACACATTACCGAAAAAACACAAGTATATTTAGCCGATAGCGTTGGCGAAATGATGCTATGGTTTGAACTAGCCAATGTCGCCTTTATTGGTGGTAGCCTCGTGCCTTTTGGCGGTCATAATATTATGGAACCTGCGTCACTTGCCAAGCCAACTATTTCAGGGCAACACTTTCAAAACCTGCAAGCTTTATTTACAGAATTTCAACAACAAGATGCCGTTATTATTGTGAAAGATGAAGTTGAATTAGCCAAAAAATTAACCACACTTGCAACCAACCCAACAGAACAAAAAACGGAAGGAAACAAGACTTACCAGTGTTTTAAAAACCAAGCAGGAACATTAAATAAACTACTCGACAAACTTACCCCTCTTATAAAAAATAACTAAACTAACCTTACTAACCTTACTTCTATTCATCTCTCATTCTGCATCGGCAGAAAACTACTATGAGCCTAAAAATTACGGTTCGGATTCTTTATACAACCCGTTTAGTAATTTTTTAAGCTACACTTTTGATGTATTACAGCTTCCCGATAATTTTGGCACCGCTAATTTTTTAAATAATAGCGATAAAGTTTTTACTAACCTTTCAAACCCAAATCAAGCGATTGAAAATGAAGGTGGCTGGAATCGTTTTATTAACCGTCAAGTTTTCCCCATTAACAGTGACTATCCAAATGAAAGCTATGCCGCCCTACCCAACTACGCACTCCATTTACTGGGTGGTGGCATGGTCTATCGAAAAGATTTAGAATGGTTTCGAAAAAACGACTATCAATATGCCGCAACAACAGCCATTACCCTAGCCATGACCGCTGAATTTATTCAAGAAGTGTTAGAAAAAAACACCACCGCAGATGATGACGAAATAGCGGATATTTTTATTTTTCGCCCGTTAGGAATTGCTCTTTTTCATAATGACAAAGTTGCTAGCTTTATCATGAAACATCTCGACCCAGCTATTTGGGGAAGTTTGCAAGGGATAAGCATCAACCAACCAAAAATAATCAACCCAGGAATTCACTACATTTACCGTCCGCCAATTACCCAGTATAAAAACGCACGGCTATTTTTATATACCGGTTTAAATAACATGATTGGATTTTCACATAAATTAAATCCGCAAGATAGCTTTTCATGGGCAACGGGTTTAGCAACCCAAAGAATAGACGCATCATTAGCACAGCAAGCGGAATTAAAACATAGTGCAGGAATTTTCTACGATAGAAATAAAAGCCTACTTGCCTCCCTCATTTTCAATGACACTGGTGGCAACCGTTTTCGACTCAACCTCTATCCAACGAACGATTCTAACCTTGGTAAATTTGGCTATTTCATTACCCAAAACATACAAAATCAGCTCTCAGCAGGCATTGTGTATAAAATACAGTTCGGAATCGGCTTTTCCAGCTAAAAAGTGCCCAGGGGGGTAGCTAAAACATACCCCACTGGGTATATCCCCTGGCATTTATACCATGTGGGCAGGGGGCACTTTTTAGCTGAATTTCATCTAATTTTATTCAAATAGATGCTTTAAACGTTCTGTTACCATGTTTGACATGAGTTGTAAAAAGTAAGTACCTAGGTTCTCGTTAAAACGATTGGAAGTTGAACCTAGTGCCAACACTCCCCAGATTCTTTTATGCCCTAATGGTAGAATACAAACAGATTCCATGTTATCGTTCGTTTGAAACAAGCCTTTTTGCCATTCATTTTCAAGTAAACCGCAAACAGGTACCGTTGACTCAAGTCGTGTTTTCAGAGCAAATGACCAATCTTGACTAAAACCTAATTGATTAATACCTGTTACTCTTGATAACGGCACGTCCCATGATACCATCGCGACCTGCTCAACCTCAAATAGCTCTCGCATGGTTGCATAAACAATATCAATTGCCGCTTGGTCTGACTGTGCGGCAAGCATTGCGTTGGCAAACTTATAGACTTTATTTAAGAGCTCGCCATTTTCGCCTGCGATATCTTTTAAGGTATCTACTTCAATTTGTAGGCTATCTCGTTCAGTTCGTAAACGAAAAATTTGATGTTCTAGTAGTGAAATCGCTTTACCAGATTTAACGTGCGGTATACTTAAATCCTTCAACAAACTTGGGAAGACATGAAAAAACTCTCGGTTTTTATTTAAATAGTCTGCTACCTCTTCAGCTTGAATTATTTTATCCAATGTTGATTACTCCTTCAAAAACAGTCTCGGCAGGTCCTGTCATAATAATTGGCGAATTTCTGTCACCATTCCATTCAATAATTAAATCGCCGCCAGCTAACGAAACGGTTACCGAGTCCGCAACTTCGTTACGATTACGCAACACCGCCATTGCAGCACAGGCTCCCGTTCCACAGGCTAAGGTTTCTGCCGCTCCTCGTTCATACACGCGTAAATTAATCGCTGATTTTGAAACCACTTCTGCAAAACCGACATTCACTCTTTCGGGAAATAAAAAATGAGACTCTAATTTTTCACCGAGAGTTGCAACAGGAGCGTGATGAATGTCATCAACCAAAATCACCGCATGAGGGTTGCCAATGGAAACCGCTCCAATGTAAACCGTGTCATGTTCAACATCCACCGAATAAAAGTCTTGCTCCTCGGGCATATCAAACGGTAAACGGTTGGGGGTAAAATTTGGTAAACCCATGTTGACTTGAACTTGGTCATCGCCTGCCAGTAACAAAGTAATAATGCCAGATTGTGTTTCAACTTCAATTTCAATTTTATCAGTCAAGCCCTTGTCATAAACAAACTTGGCAAAACAACGCGCGCCATTACCACACTGCTCGACTTCTGAACCATCGGCATTAAAAATACGGTATTTAAAATCGACACGTTCAGAACTCTCAACCAATAATAACTGGTCAAATCCTAGCCCAAAATGGCGGTCTGACCATTGTTGAATTAATTCGGGGTTCAAATTAACGGTTTGATTGATACCGTCAATCACCATAAAATCGTTGCCTAACCCGTGCATTTTTGTAAAATTTATTTGTTGTTTCATTAGTCTTTAATTAAATAGTTTTAAGATTACTTTATAATAAACCAAATCTAAACTTGAAAACAGGAAACTTTACCGCCAATGATGACTCCAAAAGAAATTGTACACGAGCTAAACACTCATATTATCGGGCAAGAAAATGCCAAAAAATCCGTCGCTATTGCCCTTAGAAACAGATGGCGACGTGCTCAGCTTCCTGAAGAACTACGTCAAGAAATCACCCCAAAAAACATCTTAATGATTGGACCAACTGGCGTAGGTAAAACCGAAATCGCACGTCGTTTGGCTAAATTAGCTTACGCTCCTTTTATTAAAGTAGAGGCAACTAAATATACCGAGGTAGGTTATGTCGGGCGTGAAGTGGACTCTATCATTAAAGACCTTATGGAAAACGCCGTTAAAATGCAACGTGAGCAGGCTGTCGATAAAAACAAACGCAAAGCAGAAGATGCGGCTGAAAACCGAGTATTAGATATTTTATTACCGCCTGCACGCGGACAAGATGAAAGTAATTACGACAGCATGGCGGATACTCGTCAAAAGTTTCGTAAAAAGCTACGTGAAGGTGATTTAGATGATAAAGAAATTGAAGTCGATTTAGACATGCGTAGCCCCAATGTAGAAATAATGGGCATGCCAGGTATGGAAGAAATGACCGACCAGTTACAAGGAATGTTTGAAAACCTAAACCAAGGTAAAAAAGATAAAAAGAAAATGTCTATTAAAAAGGCACTCAAGCATCTAACCGAAGAAGAAGCCGCAAAGCTTGTTGACCAAGAAGAAATCAAAGCTAAAGCATTAGAAAGCGTTGAACAACAAGGCATAGTCTTTATTGATGAAATTGACAAGGTTGCCAAAAAACAAGAAGGCTCTGGCGGAGACGTTTCTCGCGAAGGTGTGCAACGTGATTTACTGCCCTTGATTGAAGGCTGTACCGTTTCAACAAAATATGGCGCGGTTAAAACAGATCACATTTTATTTATTGCATCGGGTGCATTCCACCTTGTTAAACCCTCTGATTTAATTCCAGAATTACAAGGTCGCTTACCGATTCGCGTTGAACTAAGTTCACTTAAAGTCGATGACTTCAAGCGAATTCTAACCGAACCAAAAGCCGCCTTAACAAAACAAGCAACCGCACTACTTTCAACCGAAGGAGTAAGCGTTAATTTTGAAGAATCAGGCATTCAACGCCTAGCAGAAATCGCTTTTGAAGTAAATGAATCTACCGAAAACATCGGAGCAAGAAGACTGCATACCGTGCTAGAACACCTATTAGAAGAAGTTTCATTTGAAGCTTCCGAAAAACCTGGTACGTCGGTCAATATTGATGCCGACTTTGTAGAAGGCAGGTTAGGAGACCTAGTGCAAGACCAAGATTTATCGCAATTTATTTTATAGAAAGTTGCTAGTTACACAAAAAATTCATAAAACTTTCACATAACATTACGTTATTAAGAGTATGATCCTGTCGCATAATTTTACTAAGGAAACGCTTAATAACTAAGGTTAGAATTAGGCTGAGAAAAAAGTGTCGCTA
>CAZQYD010000062.1:0-8210 GCA_964597465.1 uncultured Piscirickettsiaceae bacterium
TACTACAAAATAAATATTTTTTAACCTAAATTATAAACATAATAATTATAATAAACAAATTAAGCAAGTTTTCTTATTAAAATGTGTTAGCAAAACGAGGATTAGAAAGGGATAAAACTAGGGTCGTTTTTTTGACAATAAAAAACTTCTTAGCTTGTTGAGTTACAATGTTTTAGATATGGCACACCCTATGGAAGTCGAACCCCTAACCGCTCGGTTCGTAGCCGAGTACATTTTTTAATAAATACAATTACTTTGCGTTTTTATAGGGTTTTATCTACTTTTTGTTCTAAAACCCTAATCAGAGTCTAATTGTCTAATGTTAATTTTTAGAGCGTTCGCAAACTCTTTTCTAGTTTTATTAGATACATTATCTGGGTTGGCTTCAATTTTAGCCACTTTTGATTGGCTAATGCCTATTTTTTCCGCTACCTCCTTTTGTGTCATCTTTAAATAGATTCTCCATGCTTTGTAACTTGAATAATCATCTATTGCTATCATTCCGACAACTTCGTGCGGTAAGTAAATTTTATCTTCTGAAAGATTTAAATATTCTTCATAGGGTAAAACAGCAAATGCAGGCTTTCCATTATGTTCAATTATTTGTATATTAGTATGTGTGTTCATCTCTTTTTTTCACCTCTTCAATAAATAGTATTTCAACTTCATCAGATACATTGAAAAAAACTCTGTAATTTTCAACTCGTAAACGATACTGGTAATCATGGTTAATTAAAACTTTAATTTTGGCTGATCTTTTGTAATCAGATAACTCAATATAAACACTATTCCATATTTTTTCTTTAAGCCTTCTTTCTTTATTGTAATTATACTGTAATTATTCCTTTCCTATGTCTAATTATTCCTTTTTGGAATATTTTTTGATTGTTGGGGTTTTACATTTGGGCTTTGCAAGGGTGCCCCTGGCACTTTTTGCTTTTAGAAGCTATTTGCGGCAATAAATTACAGACAATAAAAAAGGGCTAAGAAGCCCTTTTTTATTATTAATGGTTTAAATTATTTAAAAAAATTAAACCACTTCAACCAATAGTGAGTTCATGCGTTTGATGAATTCTGCTGGGTTTTCTAGTTGGTCGCCTTCTGCTAGTTGGGCTTGTTCTAGTAGGAATAGTGACCATTGTTTTATTTTTTCATCGTCGCTAAATCCGTCTAGTTTTTTAACTAGTGAATGGTTTGGGTTTAGTTCTAACACTGGTTTTTGCTGTGGAATGGCTTGTCCCATTTGCTCCATCATTCTTGCCATGTGGGCTGACATATCGCCTTCTGCACTAACTACACAAGCTGGTGAATCGGTTAGTCGTGTGGTCATTTGTACATCAGATACCATGTCGCCTAGTGCTTTTTTTACTTTTTCGGCTAGTGCTTCGCGGGTTTTTTTGTCGTCTTCTGATAGGTCTTTTTCGTCTTCGTCAAATTCTTTTAAATCTGCGGAGGTGATTGATTTTAGTGTTTTGCCTTCAAACTCGGTCATGTGTGAAACTAGCCATTCGTCGATTTTTTCTGGCAATAATAATACTTCAATGTCTTTTTTACGGAAGATTTCTAAATGCGGGCTACCAGCGGCGGCGGCATAGGTGTCAGCAGTAATATAGTAGATGTTTTTTTGTTCTTCGCCCATTCTATCTACATAACTTGCTAGTGAGACACGAGGGGTTGAAGTTGAGTCTTTATGGGTAGTTGAAAAGCGTAGTAGTTTGCTAATTTTTTCTTTGTTGGCAAAGTCTTCTACCATTCCTTCTTTAATAATATTACCAAACTGGTCTGAGAATTGGTTAAAGTCGGTTTGGTCGTCACTATTATTCGCCATTTTTTCTACCGCACCTAAAATTCTTTTTACGGAGGCTGAACGAATTTTATCGACTACTTTATTGCTTTGTAATATTTCACGAGATACATTTAGTGGTAGGTCGTTTGAGTCAATTACGCCTCTTACAAAACGCAGATAGGCTGGTAGTAGGTTTTCGGCATCGTCCATAATGTAAACGCGTTTTACATAGAGTTTTAGCCCGTAACGACGGTCACGGTCGTATAGATCAAACGGTGCTTTTTTTGGTAGATATAGTAAAGATGTATATTCTAGCGTACCTTCTACACGGTTGTGCATGGTTGCTAGTGGTTCGTCGTAGTCGTGCGATAGGGTTTGGTAGAAGTTTTTGTAGTCTTCTTTGGATAGTTCTGATTTTGGTTGCGTCCAAAGTGCGGTGGCTTTGTTGACTTGTTCTAGGCTGGTTTCGCCGGTTTCTTTGCCGTCGTCATCTAGTTCTTTTTTTAGCATTTTAATTGGGAAATTAATATGGTCTGAATAGGTGGTGACGATGGTTTTTAAGCGGTATTCTTCTAGGAATTCGTCCATATCTTCTTTTAAGTGAAGCGTTATGGTTGTTCCTTTAGTTTCTTTGTCAACGGTTTCTAGCGTAAATTCACCTTCACCTTGTGAAACCCATTTGGTGGCGTTGGCTTTGTCGTCGCCTGCTTTACGGGTGACTAACACCACTTCATCTGCAACGATAAATGAGGCGTAGAAACCTACCCCAAACTGTCCAATCAAATTACTGTCTTTGGCTTGGTCGCCGGTCATGCTTTCTAGGAATTTTTTGGTGCCTGAATTAGCGATTGTTCCTATGTTTGCAACCACTTCATCACGCGTCATTCCAATTCCGTTATCTGAAATGGTTACGGTGCGAGCTTCTTTGTCAAAATTTACGGCTATAAATAGTTCAGACTCGCCTTCGGTTAGTGCGTCGTTTGAGACGGATTCAAAACGCAGTTTATCTAGTGCATCTGAGCCGTTTGATATTAACTCTCTTAGAAAGATTTCTTTATTGCTGTATAGTGCGTGAATCATCAATTTTAATAGTTGACTGACTTCGGTTTGAAAAGCATGGGTTTCTGTTTTGCTCATTTTGGTTGGTCCTTTGAATTTAGTTACCGTCTATAAATGGGTGGTAACTACAATTTTTCAAGCCTAAAAATGAAAAAAGCGTAGAGAAACTACGCTTTTTTAGTCAAATAGCCGTTTTATTATTCAGAAGCAACTTCTGTTAGAGCTTCAGTAATCGCATCTGGAGCATCTGCTATTGACATAAAGCTACCTGAACCCATCATTGAAAGGCTTGGCCAGTTAATTGCAATTCTGAATTTTGCGTTCAATGCAATAACATCTTTACCGTTTACTAGGATTTCGTAAGGTAGGTGAGCGGCATGCGATTTTCCTTTTACATCAATTGATTTCAAAATTGTTTTATCCGCACCATCACCGGCACCAATTGCTACCCCAAACACGGTCATTTCTGAGTTTGGAATATCAATTCGATATACTTTTGTTACGCCCGCTTTACCCGCAGATAAATTTGTTTCAACCACGTCTAACGCCGAGGTATGTGAATTATGATCCATTAGTTCATCAACGTCATCAAAATAAGGCATCATAAATTTATAGTGATACTTGCGAATATCATCTACACTCAAGGCTTTTTCTGCACCAAATTGTTTTTTATTACCCAGTGCTTTTTCCATCGCAGATTGTACCGATGAAATATCACCTTTCATACGATACATATTCCACATATAGGTTGGATTCGTATAGGAAACCTCTACCGAACCACCACGATTAACAATTGAAACACGCTCCATCGCACCAAAGCCGCCGTTTTTAGATTTTGAGGCAATTGACTTTAGTTTATTATTAGTGACGATAATAATATTGGTATTTGCATTTGGACTATAACTTCCAACCACTTCAAATCCATTTTGTTTTAAAGAAGCCGTTGCAGACGTGGTTGCCGCAGAGATTGAATCTCCCGAAGCGGTTCCTAAAACAAACGGCATATAAGATGCTGCCAATACCGTGGTTGAAACAACAAACAAGGAAGCGGTCATTGCTCCAACGATTAATAATGACTTTAGTTTCATTTTGTATTCCTATGGGACGTGTGTTTTAATAAGTGGACGCTCATTTTGTTTGTTTTTTGACTAAAAGAAAAATCAAAATTTTTTATCCTTCCCCAAATTTTACAGGAAACGATTATTTTATGATAACCCTAGCCATCACTGGCGGCATCGGAAGCGGTAAAACCACTGTGTTAAACTGGTTTGAATCAAAACTGATTCCAACCATCAATGCCGATAAAATTTCACGGGATTTAGTTGCCAAGGGGCAAGATGGTTTGCAAACGATTGTTGATTATTTTGGTGATGCGGTTTTAAATGCGGGTGGCGAACTTGATCGTGATTATATGCGCCAACTTATTTTCACTAATCCAGAAGCAAAAACCACCTTAGAAAATATTTTGCACCCTCTCATTCGACAAGAAACTCAAAACCAACTAGATTATTTTGAGAAAGAAGAACAGCAGATTGTGGTGGTTGAAATTCCGCTGTTGGCAGAAACGGGAAAACCAGATTATATTGATTTAGTCTGGGCGATTGCTTGCTCTGCAAAAACGCAACTAGCCCGAGTGAAAGCCCGTAAAAACATGAGCGAAGATGACATTATCGCCATCATTAAAAGCCAAGCAACCACAGAACAACGTGCACAAATTGCTAATACCGTTATCAATAGTGATGTTAAGATGTTAAAATTCTACCGTCAACTTGAAACAGAATTAGCGAGGATTTTGAACCATGCCTTATGAAGTTACCAGTATCCGAGACAATTTCAAACATATTGCCGTCGTACCCAGAAGACAGCTTGCTTATACCATTGTCAAAAACTTAGCGGCACTCAAACTCAACCTTAATGACTTTCAACAAATCGTAACGTCCAGCCACCTCAATCCGATGATGATTGTTAGCGAAAGCGACTTTAAAAAAATGGTTCACCAGCAAGCAGGTTTAGATATGATTTATGACTGCATACTGCTAAACGACAATACCCGAATTTACTATCATACCAATTGGACGGTCGCCCAAAATAGCTGGCAATTAATGGCAGAAGTTTTACAGAATCACGACATCTACATTAAAACCATTATGGGCAAAGATAACCCTTTCACTTATAAAACAAAAGAGCCTATTTAGTTATTATTTAGTTGTTTTTTAATTGTTTTTTTCCAAAAACTAGATATGGCGGCGATGCCCTGTGCCCCATGATTTTTAGCATCATTGATATCTGTAACTTTCATTCCGCCTAATGCATAAACAGGGACAGGAATATTTGTTGCCATCTGCTGAAATTTTTGCCAACCGATACCCTCTAGCTCGGGATGAGAGGAGGTTTTTTTGACAGGTGAAAGTAGAATAATATCCGCATTTAAAGCAATCGCTTTCTCTATTTCGGCTTGGCTGTGCGTTGATATACTTAATAACTTGTCTTTTGGAATCGGGCGACTGTCAATGTTTTTCGTAGCGGTTGATGCGAGTTGCAGTCCATCGGCATTAGGTAATTTTTGCAACATTTCAGGCATGGCATTTAATAAAACCTTCGCATCATATTGATGAACCAAACGAATGGCTGGCTCTGCAAACGCAATAAACTCTTGGTCTGACATTGATTTTGCACGCAATTGCACTAACTTAACCCCCGATTCCAATGTGTTTTTTAAAATAGTCAGTCCATCTTCGATATAATTGAAACCACCCGTTATCGCACAACTATCAGGCAATATTAAAGCATTTATAATGCCTGAATTTGCTTCAGGGAATTGGTAATCGGCTAATTGAGGCGTCTTAACCCACTTTATTTCCTGTCCTTCATTAGCGCATACAACGCCTTTAAATTCATCTGCTACAAATACATTTAACATAACATTGGCATGTTCATACTGCCAAGGTATTTGAATTAAAGATTGCCAACAACTAACATTGACACCAACTTCTTCGTTAAATTCACGTGTTAAAGCCTGTTCAAAAGTTTCTCCCTGCTCAACTTTACCCCCAGGAAACTCCCAATAACCCGCATAAGATTGATGAGATTGGCGACGTGAAATTAAAACCTGTTGTTTTTGGCATAACACACCAATAACGATTTGTGTTTGTTGCATCTAAGCATCCTAAATAGTTTACACTTGAGTTTTTAATTATACCTACATGCCATTTTTTTAAATCGGGATTTGGGTTCTAGAATAGATTTGACAAAACCAATGCATAAACTAACGCAACTTTCTTTTTGGCGAGATAGTTTTAAACTGTTTTTTAACCGCAACGGTTCGGATTCGGTGGTTATTCTATCCTTTACTACCCTACTTAGTATTGTGCCTGTTTTGGCGGTAGTCATCAGTGTGTTTTCGACAACAATATTGTTTGAAGATTTATCTAACCGAGTATTAAATCAATTATTTGATTATATTATCCCATCTTCCATTCCAAATGCTCAAGACTATTTATTGCAATTTTCTCAACAGGCTTCTAAACTCAAAGGGCTTGGAATTGCATTCGTATTGATTACAACCTTGATGCTATTACGTGTAATTGATCAAAAAATCAATAGTTTTTGGGAAACCCAACAAATCAGAAAATGGTGGCTGAGTTTAGTACATTATTTAGGCATCGCTTTGTTCGGTCCGCTATTGTTAGCGTCTAGTCTTGCTTTAAGCTCCTATTTATCCGCCCTACCTTTAGTTAATTATTTTACGGATATCGATTTTATTAGCGCATTTGCATTTTTAAGTATTATCCCTTTTTTATTAAACTGGCTTGGGTTTAGCTTTTTGTATCGCTACGTTCCCGCAGCCAAGGTACACTGGCAATCCGCAGCAATAGGAGGGCTACTCGCTGCTGTTTGTCTTGAAGTTTTAAAATTTGGTTTTAGTCTTTATTTAAAGTGGTTTCCAACTTACGACTTAATTTACGGAGCATTTGCCGCGATTCCTATTTTTCTACTTTGGATTTATTTAAACTGGTTTGTCATACTATTTAATGCCGCAGTGGTTAGCCAATTAGAACAAAAAGACTAAGGACAATTGGTAAAATAACCCCATAAAAATTATAGAGAAATATCATGAGCCAATTTTGGAGTGACCTTGTTCACCAACTAACCCCCTATGTACCAGGTGAACAGCCAAAGGTAAGTAATTTAATAAAATTAAATACCAATGAAAATCCCTACCCGCCATCGCCCAAAGTGCATGAAGCAATCTCTCAAGCAAACGATAAAAACCTTGCCCTATACCCAGACCCTAACGCAACCGATTTAAAACAATCTATCGCGGACTATTACGGCATGAAACTTAATCAAGTATTTGTCGGCAATGGTTCGGACGAAGTATTAGCACACGCTTTTCAAGCATTGTTAAAAAAGCAAACTCCACTTCTCTTTCCAGACATCAGTTACAGTTTTTATCCTGTATATTGCAAACTCTATCAAATCGAGCAAAAACACATCCCGCTAGACAAAGCGTTCAAAATAAACCCTGCGGACTATAAAAACTGCCCAGGGGGGGTCATCTTTCCGAACCCAAATGCCCCAACTGGCAGAGCATTATCGTTAACCAAAATTGAAGAGATATTAAACGACCACCAAGATTACGTGGTTATCGTTGATGAAGCCTATATCGACTTTGGTGGCGAAACCGCCATTTCATTAGTCGATAAATACCCTAATTTATTAGTGGTACAAACCTTCTCAAAATCTCGTGCCTTAGCAGGTTTAAGAATCGGTTTTGCAATAGGACATGCCGATTTAATAACAGGACTAGAAATCGTTAAAAACAGCTTCAACTCCTACCCAATGGACAAATTAGCCATCGCCGCAGGCATAGCCGCCATGGAAGATAAAGCTTATTTTGAAAAAACCTGTACCGCAATTATTAACACGCGTGAAAACTTAACCAAATTTTTAAAAGCAAATAACTTTGAAGTTATTCCCTCTGATGCCAATTTTGTTTTCACCAAACACCAAACCATCAACGCCGAAGAAATCGGCATCAAATTACGAGAAAAAAACATCATCGTCCGCTACTTCAACAAACCAAGAATTGACAAATATCTAAGAATAACCATCGGCACAGAACAGCAAAACCAACTACTTTGCGATGCACTGCTAGAGATAATAAAATGAAACCCAAAAATAGCAACCAAGACCCACTACACGGCATCAGCCTAAAAGAAATCGTAACCAAACTAGAAGAACATTACGGCTGGGGTGGGCTAGAACAACGCATCAAAATAAAATGTTTTAGCGACAACCCTTCACTAAAATCAAGCCTAACCTTCCTACGAAAAACCGAATGGGCAAGAACCAAGGTAGAAAA
>CAZQYD010000063.1:0-8136 GCA_964597465.1 uncultured Piscirickettsiaceae bacterium
TATTATGCTGCTCACAAAACCGCAAAGCTTCCAATCATTCCGTAGGCTCAGTTGTTACTTTAAGATATTGAAAGTTGCTATTACTTGGTAGGGAAGGAAAAGACGCTATTTTCTGACTAGAAAGATGTTCATGGGTATCAAATATTTTAGACATAAAAAAACCAGCTTTCGCTGGTTCTTATATTAAGCTGTTTCTTCTTCAGAAACGTCTGCTAGAGGTCGATCAACTAACTCGACATATGCCATTGGTGCGTTATCACCATCACGGAATCCACATTTAAGAATTCTGATATAACCACCTGGGCGAGACTCATAACGAGGGCCTAGGTCAGCAAATAATTTACTAACTGCATTTTTATCACGAAGACGTGAGAATGCAATTCTTCTATTATGTACAGTATCAACCTTTGAAAGGGTGATTAATGGCTCAGCGACAGAACGAAGTTCTTTAGCTTTAGCAACGGTTGTTTTAATCATTTCGTGTTCAATCAGTGAAGCAGACATGTTTTTAAACATTGCTTTTCTGTGTGAACTGTTACGATTTAATTTACGACCACTTTTACGATGACGCATATTACTATCCTTTAAATTAAACTAGTTCTTTACTAACTAGGCTAGATGGCGGCCAGTTTTCAAGTTTTGTTCCTAATCCTAAACCTCTTTGAGCAAGAATATCTTTAATCTCTTGCAAAGATTTTTTACCTAGGTTAGGTGTTTTAAGTAAACTAGATTCAACACGTTGTACTAGATCACCAATATAATAAATTTGTTCTGCTTTCAAACAATTTGCCGAACGAACCGTTAACTCCAAATCATCAACAGGTTGAAGATAGATAGGTTCAAACTCTTTCTCCTCTTCTTCCTGGATAACAATTTCTTTATGTTTCAAGTCAACAAATGCTAACAACTGATAGTGCAACACAGTTGCAGCTTGCTTAATTGCATCTTCTGGCCCTAAGGTACCGTCCGTTACAACATCAAGAATCAATTTATCAAGATCTGTTCTTTGCTCAACACGTGCATTTTGTACTTCATAGCTTACTGTATGAACAGGGCTAAAGCTAGCATCTAACTTTAAAGTACCAATGGTTGTTGAATCGGTTTCAGCATCTTGCGTTGCTGCTCTATAACCCATGCCTTTTTCTGCTCTCAATGTCATTGAAAGCGTTGCACCCTCACCCAAGTTAGCGATAACTAGGTCAGGATTCATGATTTCAGTGTCATGATTAAGCTGAATATCTGCGGCTGTAACAACCGCAGGGCCAGTTTTAGAAAGAGTTAATTCGGCTTCCGAAGATTCGTTTAACTTGATTGAAACTTCTTTTAAGTTTAAAAGAATTTCAAGTACATCTTCACGAACACCTTCAATAGAAGAATATTCATGTAGTACACCATCAATCTTGGCTTCTACAATTGCAGCGCCTGGCATTGATGATAAAAGAATTCTTCTTAAAGCATTTCCAAGCGTGTGACCAAAACCACGTTCTAGTGGTTCTAGTGTCACACGACTATGAAAATCGTTAATTTGTTTGATGTCTACCTGACGCGGTGTCAGTAGTTGCTCTAACATATCTTGCATTAGAAGGTCTCTCCGTTAAAAGGTTTATAGAGGATTATTTAGAGTATAACTCAACAATCAAGTTCTCAGCAATATCACCTGATAAATCACCTCTATCAGGAACAGTTTTAAATGTACCTTCAAATTTTGAATTATCAACATCAACCCAGCCAACATTTCCAACCTGAGCATTAAATTCAAGAGAAGCAATGATTCTTGACTGATTGCGAGATTTCTCTCTAATACTTACAACATCGCCAGCATTCACTTCATAAGAAGGAATATTTACAGAGCTGCCATTAACCTGTATCGCTTTATGAGACACTAGTTGACGTGCTTCTGCACGAGTTGAAGCAAACCCCATACGGTAAACAACATTGTCCAATCTTGTCTCAAGAAGTTGCAACAAATTAACACCTGTTGAACCCTTACGACGATCAGCTTCTTTGTAATACGAACGGAATTTCTTTTCAAGTACACCGTAAATACGACGAACTTTTTGTTTTTCTCTAAGCTGTGTGCCATATTCTGTTACACGCTTACGACCTGCACCGTGTTGTCCAGGTAACTGATCAATTTTACATTTTGATTCGATGCTGCGCACACCACTTTTCAAAAATAAATCAGTACCTTCACGACGAGCAAGTTTACACTTTGGACCAATATACCTAGCCATTTTCTACCCTCTAGATTTTAAAACGGACGTTAAACGCGACGTTTTTTAGGTGGACGACAACCATTATGAGGAATTGGAGTTACATCTGCAATAGATGTAATTTTAAATCCAACACTATTTAGCCCTCTAACGGCTGAGTCACGTCCAGGACCAGGTCCCTTTACCATGACATCCATGTTTTTAACACCATATTCTGTTGCCATTTGACCGGCACGTTCCGCTGCAACTTGCGCTGCGAACGGTGTACTTTTACGAGAACCACGGAAACCACTACCACCAGCTGTTGCCCAGCATAATGCGTTACCTTGTCTGTCTGTAATAGTCACAATAGTATTATTAAAAGTAGCATGAACGTGCGCAACTGCATCAGTTACTACGTGTTTTGCTTTCTTTTTAGAACGAGTATTTGCTTTTGCCATAACTATTCTCTTTTATGCTTATCGTTTAATAGGCTTTGTAGGGCCTTTACGAGTACGAGCATTTGTTTTAGTACGTTGTCCTCTTAAAGGAAGACTACGACGATGACGGATACCACGGTAACAACCCATGTCCATTAAGCGTTTAATGTTCATAGAAACATCACGTCTTAAATCACCTTCGATTTTAAATTTTGTAACTTCAGCACGAAGTGCTTCTAACTGTTCTTCAGTTAGTTCACGAACTTTTGTCGTAGGATCTAACTTTGCAGCATCACAGATTGATTTTGCAGTTGTGTTTCCCACACCAAAAATTGATGTCAATCCAATCACAATATGCTTGTTAACTGGAATATTTACGCCGGCAATACGAGCCATTTTGCGCTCCTTAAATATGCTATTAGCGAAAAACGGGCGATTATACCCCTCTTTCAGCTAAATTGCTAGTAATAATTCAATTTACAGCCAAGGTTAAATTACTTACCTTTTAAATTGGCTTTTTTCATCATGTTTTCATACTGCCCTGACTGCATATGAGATTGTATATTTGTCATGAAATCCATCACAACAATCACAATAATCAGTAAGGATGTACCACCAAAGTAAAAGGGCACATTCCAGTATAAAATCAAGAATTCAGGTAGAAGACATACTAGAGTAATATAAATTGCTCCAGCTAATGTCAAACGACCCATCACTGCATCGATTCTTTCTTGTGTTTGCTTACCAGGTCTAATACCAGGCATATAAGCACCAGATTTTCGTAGATTCTCAGAAATCTCTTTTGGATCAAATACAATTGCAGTATAAAAAAAGCAAAAGAAGATAATCGCTAAAGCGTACATCAAAATGTACAACGGTTGACCTGGCGACATGGTAGTCGCAATATCCTTCAACCAGCCCAAATTTTCAGCTGAACCAAACCAACCACCAAGGGTTGCAGGGAACAGAATAATACTTGATGCAAAGATTGGAGGAATAACACCTGCCATGTTAAGTTTCAATGGCAAGTGACCTTCTTGACCGCCGTATAGCTTTCTGCCACGCATTTTCTGTGCATAATGAATTGGCAGTCGCCTTTGACCACGCTCCACAAACACAACAAATGCAATAACAGCAAAAACCAAGGCTATCAATACAAAAGCCGTAATCGCATGCATCGCTCCAGTATTTACCTGTTCAAACGTACCACCAAGGGCACTAGGTAAACCTGCTACAATACCTGCAAAAATAATCAGAGAAATACCATTCCCTATACCACGTTCAGTAATTTGCTCACCTAACCACATCAAAAAGATTGTCCCGCTTACTAATGTAGTAACCGCTATTACCTTAAATAACATACCAGGCTCAATAACAACAGACATCCCATTTATATTCTGAGACTCTAAAGCTATCGAAACACCTATACCTTGAAACGTTGCTAATACAACCGTTCCATAACGAGTATATTGAGTGATTTTTCTCCTACCAGCATCGCCTCCTTCTTTTTTAAGTCTTTCTAAAGTAGGGGAAACAACGGTTAATAATTGCATAATGATTGATGCCGAAATATACGGCATAATCCCTAACGCTAAAATAGATAACCTTTCCAAGGCACCACCAGAGAACATGTTAAACATGTCTAAAATAGTACCCTTTTGCTGCTCAAACATCGCAGCAAGGGCAATCGGGTCAATTAGCGGCACAGGAATATGAGTACCTAATCGATAAACGATTAACGCACCTAAAACAAAAAATATTTTTTGTCTTAACTCACCTGCACCTGAATTTGCAATTGCTTGATTACTCATATTAACCTTCTACTGAACCGCCAGCAGCTTCAATCGCTGCTTTCGCTCCAGCTGTTGTACGAAGACCAGAAAGTTTCAAACCTTTTGAAACCTCACCAGAGTTCACAACTTTTACTGATTTAATCTTATCACCGATAAGATCCGCAGCTTTAAGAGCGGCAAGATCAATTACGTCAGCATCCAGTCTAGAAATGGTATCTAAACGAATGTCTGTGATATAAGCTGATTTACGCGAAGAAAACCCAACTTTTGGAAGGCGACGTTGTAAAGGCATTTGACCACCTTCAAAACCAACCTTCGGCATACCACCAGAACGTGACTTTTGACCTTTATGACCTCTACCAGCCATCTTACCATTACCAGAACCTTGACCACGACCTTTGCGTTTAGCATTTTTCTTGGCACCGTCTGCTGGTTTTAATGTATTTAATCTCATTTTATGCTTCCTCTATTTTTAACAAATAGGAAACCTTATTGATCATTCCACGATTTTCAGGAGTATCAATAACGCTTACAGAATGATTAATACGTCTTAGCCCTAAACCAGCAACACAAGCTTTGTGTGCAGGTAAACGACCAATCGTGCTTTTAATCAAAGTAACTTTAACTGTTTTTTTATCTGCCATGTTACTCACCTAAAATTTCTTCAACTGACTTGCCGCGTTTTGCAGCAATGGTTTGAGGACTATTCATACCTGTTAAAGCATTCACTGTTGAACGAACAACATTGACAGGACGCGTTGTACCAACACATTTTGCAAGTACATCATGTACGCCTGCCGCTTCTAAAACTGCACGCATCGCTCCACCAGCAATTACCCCTGTACCTTCAGATGCAGGCAATAGGACAATGTTAGCAGCGCCTTGCTTGTAGTTAATTGGGTACTGAATCGTGCTACCATTTAGGTGAACAGGTCTAATGTTACGACGAGCTTTCTCCATTGCTTTTTTAATTGCAACAGGTACTTCATTTGCTTTACCGCTTCCATAACCAACACGCCCTTCTCCATCACCAACAACAGCTAGTGCGGAGAAGCCAAATACGCGTCCACCTTTTACAACTTTAGCAACACGACGAACAGCAACTAGTTTTTCGATAAGTCCATCTTGACTATCTTGTGATTCTCTTGAAGACATCTATTATCCCTTCTATTAAAACTTTAGACCGTTTGCACGGGCTGAGTCTGCTAATTCTTGAATACGACCGTGGTATTTGAAACCAGAACGATCAAAAGCGACAGTTTCAACACCCGCTGCTTTTGCTTTTTCAGCAATCGACTTACCAACAATTTTAGCTGCTTCTTTGTTTCCGCCGAAAGCCGCTTCTTTTTTAATATCCGCTTGAACCGTAGAGGACGCTGCAAGAACCGTAGTTCCATCTGCAGAAATAACTTGAGCATAAATATGCTTAGGCGTACGATGCACACATAGGCGTGCAACATCTTGCGCAGCAACTCTTGCTCTAACTTTTTTAGCTCTACGAAGTCGGGTTGTTTTCTTATTCATCATTCATCCCAACCTTTTAAGTTTTCTTAGCTTCTTTACGAAGAATCCACTCATCAACATAACGAACACCTTTACCTTTATAAGGCTCAGGAGGACGATATCCACGAATTTCTGCAGCAACTTGTCCAACAACTTGCTTGTCAACACCTGAAACTGTAATTTCAGTTTGTGTGGGTGTTTCTACAGTGATTCCTTCTGGAAGTTCATGTACAACAGGATGTGAAAAACCTAAAGTAAGATTAAGTTTTTTACCTTGTGCTTTTGCACGGTAACCAACACCAACCAACTGAAGCTTCTTCTCAAAACCAGCAGTAACACCGATAATCATACTATTGATGATTGATCTAGCCGTTCCTGCTTGCGCCCATGAATCTTTATTTTCTACTTTAGGAGAAACGCTTACCACGCCTCCATCAAGCTTAATCTGAACTGCTTGGTTAAACACCTTAGAGATAGAACCCTTACCACCTTTCACTTCAACAGAAGTATCAGTAATCTTTAGTTCTACTCCAGCAGGAACAGTAATAGGAGCTTTTGCTATTCTTGACATATCAACAACTCCTTTAAGCTACGTAACAAATAATTTCGCCACCAACACCAGCTTGGCGTGCGGCACGGTCAGACATTACGCCTTTAGACGTTGACACTATTGCAACCCCTAAACCACCAATTACTTGAGGTAACTCATTTTTGTTTTTATAAACACGTAAACCTGGACGACTAATTCTTTTAATCATCTCAATTACCGGTTGACCTTCAAAATACTTTAGATCAACTGATAATTCAGGCTTACCATCATTTTCATTAATGCTGTATGCACTTACATACCCTTCATCCGCTAATACTTTTGCTAGTGCAATTTTAGCTTTTGAAGAAGGCATAACTACGTTATCGTGACCGGCCATTTGACCATTACGAATGCGAGTTAGCATATCAGCTATCGGATCAGACATACTCATAAATAATTATCCTACCAACTTGCTTTTCTTAAACCAGGCACATCACCTTGCATAACTAATTGTCTTAGCATGTTACGTGATAAACCGAATTTTCTATAAACACCATGAGGGCGCCCAGTTAAACGACAACGATTTCGTTGACGAACTGGCGATGCATTTCTTGGAAGCTTCATTAAAGCATCCATTGCATCCATACGCGCATCATAATCTAGGGAAACATCAACAGACGCTTTTTTAAGCTCAGCTCTTTTAGCTGAAAACTTAGCAACTGTTTTTGCACGCTTCTTTTCTCTTTCAATCATTGATTGCTTAGCCATGAGAAACCTCTATTACTTTTTAAAAGGGAAATTAAAGGCTTCTAAAAGAGCTTTAGCTTCATCATCAGTTTTCGCAGTTGTTGCGAAACTAATGTCCATTCCACGAATTTTATCAATCTTTTCAAATTCAATTTCAGGGAAAATTATTTGCTCTTTAATACCTAAGTTGTAATTACCTCTTCCGTCAAACGCTTTTGCATTTAAACCACGAAAATCACGTACACGAGGTAGCGCGATATTGATCAAACGATCAAGGAATTCAAACATTCTTTTTCCACGAAGCGTTACTTTACAGCCCACAGGATAACCATCTCTCACTTTAAAACTCGCAACAGACTTGCGAGCCAAAGTTTTGACTACCTTTTGACCTGTAATTGCTTCCATATCAGCTACGGCTTTATCAAGAACTTTCTTGTCGCCGATTGCTTCACCAACACCCATATTAACCGTTATTTTGGTTAATCTTGGTGCTTGCATAGAAGATTTGTAACTAAACTTCTCAACCAAGCTTGGTAAAACTTGGTCGTTATAAATTTTTTGTAGTCTTGCCATATCTAAACCTATTTAATTAAGCCCCAACCACTTTGCCGTTCGACTTGAAGAAACGTACTTTAACGTTATCTTCAACTCTCACGCCAACGCGGTCAGCTTTTTTAGTTTCAGGATTGTATAAAGCAACATTAGAAGAATCAATTGGCATTTCTTTAGAAACGATACCGCCTTGCTCACCCGTTTGCGGGTTGCCTTTAGTATGCTTCTTAACCAAATTAACTCCATCTACTAGCAGCTTACCATTTTGCATAACATTAGCAACTGTACCTAGCTTGCCTTTGTCTTTACCAGCAACAACAATAATCTCATCACCTTTCTTTAGACGATTCATCATTAATTCCTTATAAAACTTCTGGTGC
>CAZQYD010000064.1:0-8023 GCA_964597465.1 uncultured Piscirickettsiaceae bacterium
TAAAGCTGACTAGCTTGAATCACTTCAGCTAAAAAAAATTCATCAAGCTTAAAACCTTTGATATGAACTTCGCCAGTGGCTTCATTTATTGCAAAGGTATCCCAACGATTTACGCTTACCTCCAGTGCAACAGGGTTGGTGTACTCTGTGGTTTGAATCGCGCCTTTAATTCGCCAAATATCCATTTGCAAATTCTGTTTACAAGCATCTAAGCCAGCCATAAGGTGGTCTAGGTTAATCTTACCCACCTTAAATTTTAGAACCTCTAATTTTAAATTTGGAGGGATGTTTTTCGTTGGTGATGACAAAAACGCTTGCCATTGAAAGTCACTTTTAAAGGCGCTATGAAATAACCTAACAACAGGAAGATGTCTAGCGTTGCTTATTTTCCAGTTTTGCCAAAACATTTGCACATCTAAGGCTGATGCTTCCGCAAAATTTAGGATAATCAATGAGGATTGGTTTGCCGCATCCACCAAATATTTTTCAGCTTGAAGATGGAAAAGCTTGGCACGAATATCAATCACCAACCAATTTACTCTTTCATTAATTTCATCGACTGAATTATTGGTCAGCTCCACTGCTATTTTTTGTGACTTAAAAAAAGATAACAGTGCGTGATACACACCTGTTTTTCCTGCTCCAGGCAAACCAATTAAGTTTATGCGTGCTTGCATCCGCTATTTACTACCTAAGCAAGCTAATTAATCTTTGGTTAAGGATTGCATAATCAGCACGGTATTTTTATTTTTATCACCCAACGCATTTAATTCAACGGTATTAATTTTATCAGCAGATGATTTAACTAAAGACGACACCTGTTTTTTCGAACCGTGTGAGGAGGTAAAAATACAATTGATAGAATGTTGAGATATTTTTTTCCTTAAACTTAATATTTTTCTTAAACTCGTCCCCGAATCATTGGTTTGAATCGCCCCTTTATTATCCAATTGATACCTGCGTTCAAAATATTGAAATCCTGCGTGCTGCACCAAAAAGGGTTTATTTTTTACCCCTGCTAATTGGCTGGCTATATTTTTATCCGCTTCAGTTAATTGTTGTAACCAGTTTGTTATTTTATGTTCTGCTGATATTTTTTTAGCCACGGCGGTTGCTAACACTTTAATATTATCAATATCCAACCAGATATGAGGGTCATAATCAACATGGTGGTGATGTGCGTGATTATGTGAGTGTCCGTACCCTTCAAGAAAATTAATACCTACTAATTTCGAAAAAACTATTTTGTCTGCATCGCTAGAGGCAATCGCTTTGTTTGCCCATTCATCCAATCCCAAACCGACGGATATAATTAAATCTGCTTTCGCTAAAGTAAATAAATGCGACGGTTTTAAACTAAAATGATGAGGGGACTGATTTTTTCCTAACAACACAAAAACCTTATCATCGGGACTTAATAACGGCTTAATCGCCGATGCCAATGGTGGAATCGTCACAACAATGTTTTTTGCTGCTGCATTAGACGAAAAAACAACCCAGAAAACTGCTAAAAATAAAAACCAAATAACTTTCAAAGTTCACCCCTATATTTGTACAATTCTTTTATGAAAAATAAAACAGAACATAAAACCCAACATGGTATTTTACCACTTATTGAAGCAAAACATATTAGCTATCAACGCGACAATAAACAGATATTACAAAACGTCTCTTTTGCTATCTACCCAAATGAAATTGTCACCTTAATTGGCCCGAATGGTGCGGGAAAATCCACCGTGTTAAAAATATTACTGTCACTATTAAAACCTAGCCAAGGTCAGATTCAACAACCCAAAAAATTAACCATTGGCTTTATGCCACAAAAAGTACAGCTAGATTCCTCACTGCCCTTAACCGTAGAACGTTTTTTACAACTCGCCCTAGAAAGAAATCTATTCAGTAAAATAAACAAAAAGAAAAGCCTTGAACAACAGAAAATTATAGCAGAAACCCTTCAACAACTAGCCATTAGTCCGTTAAAAAACCAACAACTAAAAAGCCTATCAGGTGGTGAATTTCAACGGGTACTATTAGCTAGAGCAATTATAAAAAAACCACAACTGCTCATTTTAGACGAACCCGTGCAAGGCGTAGACTTACAAGGACAATCTGAACTGTATCACATTATTAACGAAGTAAAAAACCGCCTAAAATGTGGCGTGCTAATGGTCAGTCACGACCTACACATTGTGATGAAAAGCACCAACAAAGTGCTATGCCTAAATCAACATCTATGCTGTTCAGGTTCACCCAGTTCCGTGTCAGAAAACAAAGACTTTCAAAAACTATTCGGCACTGGCTTTGAAGAAGTGGCTATTTACGAACATCATCACAACCCAAACCAATGCGACCACACCCACGGAAACCAGCATGATTGAACTACTCATCGACCTACTCAGCAACCCACCCACCTTCCTAATAATGGCACTAATTGGCGGGCTACTCGTCGCCACCATCTCCGCCCCACTTGGGGTATTTATGGTATGGCAAAAACAATCCTACTTTGGGGCAACCCTCGCCCACTCCGCATTATTAGGCGTTGGTCTTGGGCTACTACTAGACATCAACCCAACCTACGCCGTTATTTTTGTCTCAATCGCCATAGGCTTCATCTTATTTATGTTAGAACAAAAAAGCCAACTCGCCACCGACACACTACTAGGAATTTTAGCCCACAGCAGTTTAGCACTCGGGCTAATTGTGCTAAGCCTACAACCCGACATACAGATAGACCTCATGAGCTACTTATTTGGTGACATTCTCAGTATAGAACTATTTGACATCGGCATGCTACTAAGTTTAATGCTACTGGTTGGGCTGTTTTTTAGCATCTACTGGAATCAACTACTCAACATCACCCTCAACAAAGAACTAGCAGAAACCGACGGAATCAACACCCAAAAAGTACAACTAGGCTACATACTACTACTCGCCCTACTCATCTCCCTAGCCATCAAAATAGTCGGCATACTACTCATCACCTCACTACTCATTATCCCCGCAGCAGCCGCACACAGGCTATCAAAAACGCCCGAACAAATGCTAAACTTCGCCTTTATCGCCGGCATTATCTCCGTCATCAGCGGGCTACTAATGTCCATCACCCTCGACACCCCAACCGGACCTAGTATTGTGATTTGTGCCACCGTTATCTTCTTAACAACCTTGTTTAAAAAGTAACAAAACTAGCAAAACTGTCCCCTATTAAGCAAGTTCTTTTCTGTAAATTCGTAACTTTATTTTTTTAAATACGTTTTAAAGGTAAATGAATAGCGATGTTTTTCATCTGATGTATGAAATTCACTGCTAGTTTCTTGCCAGTCAGAATTTGTAATGGCAGGGAAAGCTGTATCGCCTTCAATGTTGGCATCGACGTGGGTTAGGTATAGTTTGGACGCATAAGGAAGCATCATGGTATAAAGCTGCCCGCCGCCGATAATCATTACTTCACTCTTTTTATCGCAACTTACAATCGCCTGTTCAATAGACGTGAACAAGTCCGCACCTTTTGCGTCAAATTTTTCATTGCGACTAATCACGATGTTTCTGCGATTTGGTAGTGGTTTTGAGCCAATTGACTGAAAGGTTTTTCTGCCCATTATTACGATTTTGTTTTGGGTGTTTTTTTTGAAGAATTTTAAATCATCTGGTAGGTGCCAAGGCATGTCATTGTCTTGACCGATTATATTGTTTTTATCCATCGCGGCAATCATCGATATATTGTAGCCATCTAATTTCATTACACAGATACCTTAGCTTTAATATGCTGGTGATGTTGGTAATCTTTCACTTCAAAATCATCGAATTTATAATCAAAGATACTTGCGGGCTTGCGGTTTATTTTTAGCTTGGGCAAGGCGTATGGTTGACGGGTTACTTGTAGTTTTGCTTGTTCTATCGTGTTGTTGTATAAGTGCACGTCTCCGCCTGTCCAGATGAAATCACCGACGTCTAAATCAGTTTGCTGGGCAATCATATGGGTTAATAATGCATAGCTGGCGATGTTAAATGGTACGCCTAAAAAGGTATCTGCACTACGTTGATAAAGCTGGCAAGAGAGTTTTCCGTCTACTACATAGAATTGAAAAAACGCGTGGCAAGTGGCGAGTGCCATTCTGCCTTGTTCTACATTTTGTTGTGGCGAAATGGATTCATCGGGCAAATCCGCAGGATTCCAAGCTGAAACAATCATCCGCCGACTATTGGGGTTGTTTTTAAGGGTTGTTATTATTTCACTAATTTGATTAATGGTTTCGCCATTTGGTTTTTCCCAACTAACCCATTGTTTGCCATAAATCGGCCCAAGTTCACCTGATTCAATTGCCCAGTCGTCCCAAATTCTTACGCCGTTTTCTTTTAGGTAGGCATTATTGGTATCACCATTTAAAAACCAAAGCAGTTCATGAATTATGGACTTTAAATGCAACTTTTTAGTGGTAACCATTGGGAAACCATCTTGTAAATTAAAACGCATTTGATATCCAAAAACGGAGATTGTCCCTGTACCTGTGCGGTCGCCTTTGGCGGCCCCGTTATCCATTATGTGCTGTAATAAATTTAAATACTGTTTCATTTTTGAACTCTTTTATATGACCAAACCACCATACCAAACCCTATTATAATCATAGGTAGTGAAAGAACCTGTCCCATCGTTAACCAGTCCCATAATAGATAGCCTAGCTGTTGGTCTGGTACGCGATAAAATTCAGCATAGAATCTAAACAGCCCGTAAAAGCCTAAAAACAATCCTGTCACGGAACCAAGTGGGCGAGACTGTCGGGTATAAATATATAAAATCAAGAAAAGTACCAAGCCTTCTAAAAAAGCTTCGAGTAATTGTGTGGGGTATTTAGCAATTAATCTATCGGTTGCAATATCTGTTATTTTCATTGCAAAAATAGAGCTTTGGTCACTGGCAATCTTGCCCCATAATTCCCCGTTAATAAAATTACCAATACGTCCGAAGAATAAGCCTATTGGCACCATTAACGAGACAAAATCAGCAACGACAAAAATAGACACTTTCATCTTTCGGTAGGCAAACCAAAACATCGCAAGTGTGACACCCAACATACCACCATGAAAAGACATTCCGCCTTTCCATACCTGTAAAATGGCCGATGGATTTTCAATATAGGTCGCTAAATCATAAAATAAAACATAGCCTAAACGCCCACCTAAAATTACACCAAGCGCACCATAAAAAAGAAAATCACTAACGAGTTCTTTATTCCAATGTGGATTTTTTTTAGACTCTTGATTTCCTATCAGCAAAAAGCCTAAAAATCCAAGCAGGTACATCAGCCCATACCAATGAATTTGAGCAAAGCCTAAATCTAACGCGACGGGGTCTATTACAGGATAGTTCCACATATAAAAATCTCTATTATCTTAATAGTAAAGATAATACCAAAACGGCATTGAAAATATAAAGAAAATTTTAAACAATTATATTTTGAATTGGTGTATCAACTGGTCAAGACGATCTGCGGTTTCTTTAAGTTCATTAATTGATTTTCCATTTTCAACTGAATAGTCAGCGTTCGTCATTGATATTTGATGAATGTCATTGATATTTAAATCAACCTGTTTTACCAGCTCGTTTTGAGATTGAGCGGACAATAACATTTCATTATTCATACTATTAATATCGTCAATCAAAATAACCACAGGACTTAACACTTGGTGTGCTTTCATCACTGCATCATAACCTTGTTTAGTTGTTTTTTGACCTTGTTCAACTACATTTACCGCTTGATCCGTCGCACTACGAATTTTTTTGATGACATTTTCAATCTCAATTGTTGATTCTTGTGTACGCTTAGCTAAACCACGCACTTCGTCAGCCACTACGGCAAAACCACGTCCATGCTCACCCGCTCTTGCCGCTTCAATTGCCGCATTTAATGCCAGTAAATTAGTTTGTTCTGCGATCTCTTTGATGACATTAATAACGGTACTAATGACTTGGCTATCGTCATTCAACATCATGACCGATTTGGTTATTTCGTCCATGCCATTTGAGACTTCTTGAATAATTTCAGAAGCACCTTTTACCACTTGCCCCCCCTCTTTTACTCGACTAACCGCTTGCTCCGTTGCAGAGGATGTATTGTGGGAGTGGTCTTCAATGGCTTTGGCTTTCTTTTCCATATTCTGCATAGACTCACTAAGCTGTTCAGAAATAGTGAGCTGACTTGCTACTCCTTTTTTAGTGGTGCTAGTGCTTTCCTGTAAACCAACGGAAGATTGCTCTAACTGGTCAACCGTTATCGTTACTTCCCGCAGTGTATTCTGGATTTTACCGATAAAACTGTTAAAGTAACCAGCCATCATCGCTAGTTCATCTTTACCACTAACACTAAGGCGGCGAGTTAAACCTCCCTCACCTTCGGCAATATCTTTCATCGCTGAAACAATTCTATTAACAGGTACAACAAGGGATTGCGTTACCTTCCACGCAACATAGAAGCCTATTAATGAACCTATTAGTGACAAAATAATTAACAATTTTAAATTTTCTGCCGAACTAACAACGACTTCTTTAGAGGTTGCCACCATTTCATTCGTGGCTTGATCTGAAATACGGGTAATTACCTCGTTGAGTTCTTTAAATAAGGGACTAATTTTATTTTTCATTACCCAGGTGTCCATTCGCCATTTAGGACCCTCATGAATTTCTTTTAGTGCTAAAAAATTTGCATGATAAGCTTCAACCGTTGTTTTGATTATTGCAATCCCCTCTTCTTCTTCAAAGGTTAATTCCGCTTCTTGTTGCTCTTTCATTGCTGTCAAAATGGCTAACACTTCGTTAAGCCCTTTTTCAGTATCATTTGACATACCTTGAGTACGAAAGGCCACATATCCGCGTAAGCTGCTCATGACACTAAGCCAGGATTTTTGTAAATCTAATATTAGACCAACCATTATTTTGCGTTCTGCAGATAAATCGTCTAATTCCGAGTCTGCCATAAAACCAAGTTGTTGCTGGACAACTTTTGCTTTTGATTCCATATTGGTTGCTACATATAAAAAAGCGGGGTACTTTTGATTTCGATCCGTTGCATAGGCAACGACATCACTAATCAACACTGGAAACTGGCCAATAAGGTCTGTTGCAACAGCATGGTCTTTTAATTGCTTAGGGGTCAGTTTAGGCTTAATCGCCTTTAGGGTCTTCAATGCTTCTGCATAGCCCATTTGATAAGCTAACAAATATTTTTCATCCCCTGTTAGCATATATGAGCTAAGCTGGATAATACTTGAATCAAGAGATTTAGTGATATGCAAAGCTTCCAATGAAATTGGTTGTTTAATTTCGACGACTTCTCTAATATTCTCCTTTACAAGGTAGAGGTTTACAACAGCTTGTACAGTCACTAAGATTAAAACCAACGAAAACACACCAAAGCCCATGCGCATTTTTTGCTTTAATGTTAATTTTGCTAAATACTTACCCATAATACAATCCCCCACCTTTCCTTACAGTATAGAAACCCAAGCAAGACATATACCACGTAAAAGATATTACAAAAAAAACATTAATTCTTTAGTAATGTTTTTTGTTGACTCTTTAACCACTTGATTGCGTATATCTGCAGATGCTTGTTGATTTTTATCCTTCTCAAGCCAATTTTTAATACTGATGGTTAATGTTTCGGAGTTCAAATATTTTTGCTGAATAATTTCTCCGCCTCCCAAATCAACAAGCACCTGTGCATTTGCGGTTTGATGGTCATCGACGGCATAAGGATAAGGAATCATAATGGCTGGGCGAGCACTTGCCATTAGCTCTGAAACGGTGAGGGCTCCTGAACGACAAATTACTAGATCTGCCTTTGCATATGCTTCAACCATATTATCGATAAAAGCAACAACTTTATAGTTTACTGTTGACATATTTAGATCAACTTGCTGATAGAATTCTTTTGTGTCTGCAAGCGTTTTAGAGCCTGTTTGATGAAGAAGATTTATTGGCATTTCTGATGCTAATATTTTTAATACTTTTGGTAGCACTTGATTG
>CAZQYD010000065.1:0-7989 GCA_964597465.1 uncultured Piscirickettsiaceae bacterium
TATCGGCACTTTTTACCAGTATAAAATAATCTTAGTTGTTAAGCGTTTCCTTATGAAAACAATGCAATGAATGTCATGCTCCAAAAGGCTTATACTTGGACAAACAATCATTTACATTTTGATATAAAAGAGGTCATTTCGTAACAATGTTAAATAGTTACGTTATTTCTTTTTTTGAAACTGTTTTAATACACTTGGGTCTTCAAGAGTTGAGATATCTTGGGTGATTTCTTCACCTTTGGCAATAATTTTTAATAATCTGCGCATGATTTTTCCTGACCTTGTTTTTGGTAAATTACTACCAAAACGAATATCATCAGGTTTGGCAATTGCACCTATTTCTTTGGCGACATGTTTTCTTAATTCGTTAATAAGCTCATTTAATTTGTCGCCGGTTGGTATATCGGTATTTAAAACCACAAACGCACTAATCGCTTCGCCTTTTATGTCATGCGGTCTTCCGACAATTGCGGCTTCTGCGACACGAGAGTGAGACACTAATGCAGATTCAATTTCCATGGTTCCTAAGCGATGCCCTGATACATTTAATACGTCATCTACTCGTCCTAAAATCCAGAAATAACCGTCCTTATCTTGGTAAGCACTGTCACCGACCACATAATAATTTGGCTTGTTTTTTAGCGGAAAATAGGTGTTTTTATAACGTTCGTCATCGCCCCAAACATTCCGAATCATCGATGGCCAAGGTTTTTTAATCACTAACAGTCCGCCTTGACCCGCCTCTAGTTCGTTACCATCATCATCTAAAATGGCGGCTTCAATGCCCGGCAGAGGTTTTGTGCAAGAGCCTGGCTTTAAAGGCATTACAGGGAAGGGGGCAATCATATGTGCACCCGTTTCTGTTTGCCACCAAGTATCAATAATCGGACATTTTTTATTGCCAATAGCTTCGTAGTACCAAATCCACGCTTCTGGATTAATTGGTTCACCGACCGTTCCTAATATTCTTAGTTTAGCAAGATCATATTGACTTGGTAAGTCTGCACCAAATTTCATCAAGGCTCTAATCGCTGTTGGTGCAGTGTAAAATACACTTACTTTATGGTCTTGACAGATTTGCCAAAATCGCCCTGCATCTGGATAGGTCGGAACACCTTCAAACATAACAATAGTTGCCCCAACCGACAAAGGTCCGTAGGCAACATAGGTATGCCCTGTAATCCAACCTACATCTGCGGTACACCAAAAAACATCGTCGTCTTTTAAATCAAACATCCATTCATTTGAAAGATGGGCGTTTAATAAATAGCCTGCTGAACTGTGTTGTACCCCTTTTGGTTTTCCTGTTGAGCCAGAGGTGTAGAGTAAAAACAAGGGGTGTTCTGCATTGACTGTAACGGGGGAATGCTCGTTACTCATTTTCGAGACGGCTTCCGTCCAATCAATATCGCGACCCGCTTGCATGGCAACTTTTTCACGGGTTCTAGGGTACATAATCACGCTTTCTATCGATGGACAACCCTTAGCGAGTGCGGCATCTACTGCGGATTTAAGTGGCACTTTTTTCCCACCACGCAATCCTTCATTGGCTGTAATCACCATTTTGGCATCGGCATTTTCAATTCTATCTTGTAGAGAATCTGCTGAAAACCCGCCGAATACCACTGAGTGAATCGCACCAATACGCGCACAGGCTTGCATTGCAATGACGGCTTGTGGAATCATTGGCATATAGATGACAACTCTATCGCCTTTTTTAATATTTTGATTTTCTAGCAAGTTTGCAAAACGGCAAACGTTATCGTGTAGTTCTTGGTAGGTGTAAGTTTCCACCTCTCCCGAATCAGTTTCAAAAATAATCGCAATTTTATTTGCTTTGGTTGCTAGGTGTCGATCAATGCAATTATAGGAAACATTGAGTTCGCCATCATTAAACCATTGATAATGAGGGGCATTGGACTCATCTAGCCCAATGGTAAATGGCGTCTGCCAGCTCAGTTTTTCTTTTGCTAAATCAGTCCAAAAAGCGACATGATCTTTGCTCGCAGCTTCACGCATGGCATCTAGTTTTTGCTGTGTAATCGAAACAGATTTTATTGTTTCTTCGGAAGGATTAAATAAACGGGTTTCAGTCAAAATAGTTTCAAGGTTAGACACAAAGCCTCCTATTAAATTTATAAAAAATTATTAAAAATATTTTATATTTAAGGATACTCTGCCCAGCTACTTAGGACTTTGAGAATCATAAGTTAAGCAGATAAACACTTAACAGTAAAATTGATGTCAAAAAATTATAACACCATTAGGGAAGGTGTTTGTACGGTTTTTTTGAAGTATTTTCCCCTAAAAAGTACCCAGGGGGGTACTTTTTAGGGGAAAACGACGTGTTATTACACTAACAATTGGCTCTGAAATTGCCTGGTTATTACTCTGCGACCAACTGCACACATTTATAAAAACCGGTTTTTCCTGCTAATAACTTAGCCAAGACAGGTAAAGATTCTTGTGCTGATTTCAGTAGAGTCCAAGGTGGGTTAATCACAATCATACCGCTGGCGGTCATGCCGCTTTCTGCATCAGGTTTAAGACCAAGCTCAAACTGTTGTATATTGCGAATACCGCTGTCTTTAAACTGTTGTTCTAAACGATTAATACGGTAACGTTCTACCACCGGATACCAAAGTGCATAGGTTCCAGTCGCAAATTTTTTATGTGCTTTGACGATAGATTCCACGGCGGTTTGATAATCTTTTTTTACTTCATAAGGTGGATCCATCAAAATATAACCTCGCCTTTCTTTAGGCGGAAGTTGACTTAAACAGGCATGAAAACCATCGGTTTGAAAAGCTTTTATTCGCCGGTCTCCTCGAATATTTTTTAACAGCGTTTTAAATTCTCTAGGGTGTAATTCAAACAAATTAATCCTATCGAAATCACGCAGAATTTCTGTCGCAAACCACGGTGAACCAGGGTAAGTAGTAAGCTGCTCTGAGAGGTTAAACTGTTGAATTAATTTTAAATATTCTTGTACCATTTTCGGCAATTGTTTTTGCTGTTCTGTGCTTAATTGCCAAAGTGGTTGAATTCCATTGAGGTATTCTTGCGTTTTTTGAGATTCACCAGTGGTAAGTGAAAATGCACCAACACCTGCATGCGTATCTAAATAAAAGAAAGCTTTTGGCTTTTCTACCAAGTAATCCAATATGTGTGCGCTAACGCTATGTTTCAGCACGTCGGCAAAGTTTCCTGCATGGAATGAATGTAAATAACTGAGCATAATGACCTTGAAGTTGAAGCTAAACAAGTACCCCCCTGGGCACTTTTTAAGCGAAATTTAAGCTTTTTATCGCTTCTTATTGGACAGGAGCGTTTTGCAGTTCTTTCATCATTATTTCTAGGTTACCGAGTTCTTGTGCGTATCGCATTAATAAGCCCATTACCGCTTCGTCTTCTTGCTTTGAGGCAATTCGTGCCGCTAGTTGGAAGTCTTGGTCTGCCATACCTCCCACGAATGCGTTTAATTCTAATAGTGCGGCGACCATGCCGACATTTTGTAATAGACAGGCTGCTTGTAGTGGTTTAACGCTTTCTCCCGCTTCGTCTTTGGCTAATTCTTTTTGGGCGGAAACGAAATGCTCTTGTACTAACACTTTGGTCATCCAATAATTCATTTCGGGTGCTTCTTGGCTTTCTAGCACGTTCATAAAAATATCAGCAGGCTGAATTTTATATTTTTGAATTAGGCTTTGAACCGTTTTAGAAAAGGGTTCTCTAGTTTTGTCGTCTAAGTTTAATAAATTCATCGTTCTCTCTTCAGATTAATTCCGCAGGCATAACCCGATGACCACGCCCATTGGAAATTATACCCGCCTAGCTGCCCTGTTACATCAACAACTTCGCCAATAAAATATAAGCCCTGTTGATTTTTAACTTCGCCGTCTTTCGATTGTAGTCCTGCAGTGTCAACTCCGCCCAGCGTTACTTCGGCTTTATCATAACCTGCCTTGGACGATGGGTAAAGCTGCCAGTGTGTGAGTTGTTTGGCGTATTGTTTAATTGTTTCATGTGAAACATCGGCAAGTCGATCTGGAATTGGAAACTGTGTCAGCCAGCTTTGATAAAACTTTTTCGGAAACTGACTTTTTAACCATCGGTTCAGCGAGCCGTTTTGTGCTTTTAAGGCGATCAACTCTGTTTCTACATCGCTATTCGGCAGAAGATTTATCTCAATCCCTTCACCTTGTTGCCAGTAGTTTGAAATCTGTAAAATCGCAGGACCACTTAATCCATGATGAGTAAATAACATGGCTTCTTTAAAAAAACGATTGGGGTTGTTTACCACCGAGACTTGTACGTCTAATGCAATCCCTGATAAATTTTGACAAAAAGCGAGTTGCTTCTCTTGAAAAGCTAAAGGAACTAGCCCTGCCGAAGTTGGTACAATCGATAGCCCAAACTGTTTGGCAAGCTGATAACCAATGTCTGTTGCCTTTAATTTTGGAAAGGATAACGCACCCGTTGCGACGACAAAATTAGGCGTTTGAATCACGCCGTTAGCACTGTCGATTTGGTACAGTTCATCTACAACCTTTACTGATTTAAAGGCGGTATTTAGCCAAAATTCACACCCCGCCCAATCGCATTCAGTGCGTAATATTTGAATTAAATCACTGGCTTTATTTTTGCAAAACAGTTTGCCTAGTTCACGCTGCTCATATTCCAAGCCGTGGCGGTCAACCAAGTCGATAAAATCTTGCGATGAGAATTGGGCTAGAGCACTTTTTACAAAGTGTGGGTTTTGACAAATAAAATTATCCGCTGACATAGCCAAGTTCGTAAAGTTAGCTTTTCCACCGCCTGAAATACGGATTTTAGCCGCCGCCTTAGGGGCATGGTCAAGCACCAATACACTTAACCCTTGATAACCCGCTTGTGCCGCGCAAATCAAGCCTGAAGCACCAGCTCCCAGTACTACTACATCATATTTCAACAAATTCAGCCTTTAGCTTTTCAGCATGTTTAATAATTTCTGTAAAACCTTTATCAACAAGCGGTTCGATGCCTTCTACACCTAGTTCAACATTACGTCCATCGTTTTCGGTAATCGTTGGTAGACTATAAATACGTAAATCAGGATATTTTTCTTCAAACTCTCGCATAAAAATTACCCATTCGGATTCTTTACCATTCACGATTTTAATGGCTTTTTCATTGGTAACGGATTGCGTTAAATCTTGATAATAGGTATTTAATACCCATTCCATCATAGCTTTTGCCATCACGGGAAAACCGGGCATAAAATAATGCTCGTTAATCGAAAAACCTGGAATATTATTGTAGAAGTTTGGAATCATACCAGCCCCTTTCGGGTAGTCTGACATGGTAATTGGCAAGGGATAGGCTTTGTCACCCATTTGTTTTTCAATTTCTTTAGCCGCTTGTGCATGACGCTCTATTGGCAAATCTAATGCTTTGGCGGCACTTTGGCGAGTACGATCATCGGGCGTAGAACCTATCCCACCAAAACAAAAGGTAATATTACCTCGTTGAAAAGATTGTTTAAGTGTCGAAACCAGTAATTCTGCATCGTCACTGACCATGCTCACAAGACTAACCGACAATCCCCTAGGCTTTAACAGACTCACCGCTTGTTGTAGGTGCTTATCTTGCCGTTTTCCAGAGAGAATTTCATCACCAATAATAATCAGGTTAATGTTAGTTTTTTTCATAGCTACTTTGTTGTTAAGGTAAATACACCGTCCCAATCGTCTGCGGGCGGTTGGTCAATATAGACATCACAGCGTTGCTGGTAGAGTTGTTTAAAAATAGCAAAATATTCATCTGGCAAACTGGTAAATAACTGTTTTGCTTCTTGAAACTTTCGCTGATGATAAAGTACAAACACCTGTTCTGTTTTTTCGACCATTTTATACTTTTCTGCTAGGTCAGTATCATCAAGCATACCAAGCGGAAAGTATATTTTAACAGGTTCGCTCTTTCCTTTCACTCTTACCATGTCAATCAAAGCACAGGGAATTTGGTGGTGAATCTCTTCACGGGTATATTCTGAAATTAACACCCCAACGCCGTATTGTTTAGTTAATCCTTCCAGTCGTGCACCTAAGTTTACCGCATCGCCAATAATCGTGTAATCCAGTTTTTGACTGGAGCCGATATTGCCCAGAATAACTTTACCAGTATTCACCCCGACACCGATATTAATAGCCTTCATTCCTTCATCGCTAAGCTGTTGGTTCACCTCTTTCATGGCACGGAACATGGTAATTGCTGCTTGAGTCGCATGTAAAGAATGCTCTTTATCAGGCAAGGGCGCTCCCCAAAACGCCATTGTCGCATCACCAATAAATTTATCCATCGTACCACCGAAATCAAAGGTAACTTGCGTCATGGCTTCGAGATGAATATTTAACATTTTGACAACTTCCGATGCTTGCATACCTTCCGAAATCGTAGTAAACCCGCGAATATCTGAGAAAACCACCGACATTTCTTCTTCCGTTCCTGCTCCTGCTTGAGCAATTCCCTCGTAGTTATCTAATACGCTATTCAGTGCAGCAGGTGAAACGTATTGTGCCATCATTTTTCTAACTTGATTCTTCTCTCGCCCTTCTGTCGCGGACAAGTAGGCTGAAATTAATAACCAATTTAAAGCCATTGCCAATAATGGTGGCACCATATCAATTTGAAAACTCCATTGATACTGACTATAAATATTCAGCAATACAAATGATACTGCTAACAATGCCGGATAAATTAACTGTAACTTTATCGAATCTTGAGCCAGCACCAAAATAGAAATCAAGGCACTCATCACAAAAATCATTAGATATACCCAAACGGCATCAATTTGATAGATGAAATCTTGTTCTAAAATATTTGCAGTAATTGAAGCGTGTAAATACACTCCAGGCCAACGAGCTTCAATCGGTGTGGTCTTTAAATCTTCTAGCCCAATCGCACTGGTACCGATAAAGATAATTTTGTCCGTAAAGGTTTCTGGTGGCGTGAGATTAGGATTGGTGTACAAACTTTCAACATCACCACTTTTCATTTTTGAAATCGAAGCAAAAACGCTAGCAAGCGAAATAGATTCAAAGTTTTCATAAAACTTAACCTGATAATTTCCATCACGATCTAGCGGAACGGCGATATTATTTATCCAAATCTTCTTATTTTCCTCATCCTTTACAATCTTTTGAATATCCAACCTTTTCATTAAACTTGCCGTTGAAAGTACCGGAAAATAATCGCCTTGATAGCCTCGAAACAGATTTGTTCGGCGGTAAACGCCATCGTCATCAGGTGAAAACTCCACCACGCCCATTTGATCCGCCCCCTCATATAAAGGGGTATAGGGTAAAAAATAGGTATTATTATCGCTTGGCGAAAAGCCGACTGTTTTATTGATTTTGAATTTACTAATAAAAGCTGGCAATGGTTTGTCGGCATTAATAACATTATGCGGATTATTAGTCAGCACCATCGCATGCGTAACCGTGCCAGCTTCAAGCGTAAGATTAGCAAAGGCAATATCTTCTTCTCCTAACGTCCTTTCTGCCGTTATTCCCCTACGTTCAGTAAAGAGTATATCAAAAGCAACCGCACCTGCCTCTGAAAGCGTTAAATACTCCAGCAGATCCGCCCAAACAGAACGTTGCCATGGCCAAGCACCCACTATTGTATCCATTGCCGCTAAAGTATCCTCATCTGCCAAAAGCACGAGTACCTCTTTATTAGCAGTGGAGTCCCGCTGAATTAACTCCATTTTAAAGTCATCCATCGACCACTCTAAACTTTGCAAGGCTTTAAAATAAAACAGCGAACTGACTAGAAAAAAAACAAATAATGCAATTAAGGAGGCATGTACCGCACGAACCGAACGTTTTGAAAGTTTAAACACAGTTACCGCCTAGCGTAGTTTGAGAGCTTTAAGAATTTTTACCTAAAGGAATCGCTTAACAACTGATTGAAATTCTGCGTGGACTTCTAGCCCATCAATTCTAGGCA
>CAZQYD010000066.1:0-7988 GCA_964597465.1 uncultured Piscirickettsiaceae bacterium
CGACACTTTTTTCTCAGCCTAATTCTAACCTTAGTTATTAAGCGTTTCCTTAAAATGTTTAATTATCTTACTAATCACAACAAATAAATTTATTTTTTTAGGGGGAGATTGTAGCCCAAGCACAACTTTCATAATGGTTTTATTTAAGCTTTTATAACGCGAAGCAGATGCGACAACTTGATTTAAAACGAAAGGTTTAAAACAGCAACTTATAAACTGATTAGACGCGTTAAAGATTGGCATATATTTATCTCTTAATGCCTGTTCGTAATGTTTTAATGCTGACGGCGGCGTGTTGTTTTGAATCAGTTTGGTTAAATGCTCTGCCGCGATTTCGCCGCTTTCCATGGCGTAATCAATGCCTTCTCCTGTTAATGGGTTGACCAGTCCTGCCGCTTCGCCAACTAAAAGCGTGCGGCCATTAAAGATTTTAGCGGTGGGAAAGTGAGTGCGAATGGGGTAACTTAACGGTTTGGAGCAGGGCGTTGCACCTTTAAGCACCTCTTTCATATAGGGTGTTTGAATAAATTTTTCAAAAAGCTCTCGAGTATTTCCCGAAAATTTTCTATCCTTTTCAGTCGCGTTAGGAATGACGCCAATACCAATATTAATACGGTTGTTCGGTAGTGGAAATATCCAACCGTAGCCTGGTAATTCGACATCGTTAAAATGAAAATTAAAGCAGTCTTTTGCATGATGCGCATTTTCAAAATAAGCGGTAACGGCGTTAATTGAAACGGGAGTCTGGTGCATAAACCCTGTTTTTTTTAGCAAGCTGGTATTTGCACCTGTCGCAATGATGGTATATTTAACATTATAGTTATGTTCAACGCCCTCTGAAATACATCGTATAGAAACATGTTCATCATGATTATCAATCGATTTGACTACGCTATTGTCTTTAAAAATGGCTCCTTGTGAAATAGCATTTTGCAGTAAAACATTGTCCAAATCATAACGTGGTGTTGCTAGCATGTAAGTGCTTCCGTCATCAATGTCTTTCATTTCATGTAGCGATTCAGTGCCTTTGGGTGAAATGATTTTAGCTTTATCAATTCGTTGTGATATTTTGGTAACTTCTGCCAGTACGCCGAGCCGTTCAATAACGGATACCGCACGTGGAGTAAGCCCATCGCCACATATTTTGTTGCGGGGGAAGCAGGACTTGTCTAAGAGTAAAACCTTAATGCCGTTCCTCGCAAGAAATGTTGCCGAAGAACTACCGCTAGGGCCTGCACCAATAATTAAAATGTCAGCATCAAGTGTCATCGTTTCTATATTCAAATATGATAAAACCAAATTATACTGCAAATAATATTGTGTAAATGTGATGAGTGTTACTAATTTTAATGAAAACTTTCAAACATAACAAAGAGGCTATTTTTAGCTAAATTTGGCGTAAAGCAGAGTCGATACCTAAAATCTAGTTAAAAAGTGCCCAGGGGGGTGTTTTTTTTTGTTTTTAAGGTAAAATAAACACTTTATTTTTACTTGAATTAAGTCTTTAAAATGTCTAATAATTTACAAAAAACACCGTTTTACGAACTTCATCAACAAGCAGGGGCGAAGCTTGTGCCCTTTGCTGGTTTTTCTATGCCTGTTCAATATGCATTAGGGATTAAAAAAGAACACTTACATACTCGTGCAGAAGCGGGTTTGTTTGATGTTTCGCATATGGGGCAAGTGCGTTTAATGGGAAAAAATGTCAAAGAAAAGTTAGAAAATCTTGTACCTGTTGATATCATTGATTTACCGTTGATGAAACAACGCTATGCCTTATTTACCAATGAGCAGGGAGGGGTGTTGGATGATTTTATGGTCGTCAATATTGGCGAAGATGAGTTGTTCTTGGTTGTCAATGCCGCTTGTAAAGAAGCTGATGTAGCACATCTAAAAGCGAACTTAGCTGATTGTGAGGTTTCGCTATTTACCGATAAAGCTTTGTTGGCATTGCAAGGGCCAAAAGCACGTGAGGTGATGGCAAAGATTTCATCAACTGCGGCTGAGATGACTTTTATGAGTGCCGAAAATTTAACGTTAAATGGCATCGAATGTTTTGTTACCTGTTCTGGTTACACGGGCGAAGATGGTTATGAAATATCGGTTGATAATAAAAATGCCGTTGCGTTAGCTGAAGCCTTATTGGCATTTAGCGAAGTAGAGTGGATTGGATTAGGTGCACGAGATTCGTTGCGTTTGGAAGCGGGTTTGTGTTTATATGGACATGAACTTTCGGCTGAAATCAGCCCAATCGAAGCAGGTATTCGCTGGGCTATTTCTAAAGCACGCCGTGCCGATGAGGTTCGAGCGGGCGGTTATCAAGGTGCAGAAGTCATTATGTCGCAAATGGCAAACGGCACGGAATTTAAAAAGTTGGCGTTAATCTCTCAAGGTAAAGCACCTGTACGAGACGGTTCAATTTTAGTGGATGAAAATGACCAACAAATTGGCATAGTAACCAGTGGTGGTTATAGCCCAAGTTTATCTGTCCCGATTGCATTGGGTAGGGTAGCAACAAAATATGCAAAATCACATGTTTTTGCTTTGGTTCGCAATAAAAAAATAGCGATGATGGTAGTAGATTTACCCTTCGTTCAACAAAAATATTATAGGGGAATATAGATGTTACATTTTTCAGAAGATCATGAGTGGATATTGTTAGAAGAAGATGGCATCGCAACCATTGGCATTACCGATTTTGCACAACAGCAATTGGGCGATTTAGTCTATATTGATTTACCTGATGTCGATGATGAAATCGAGCAGGGCGATGATATTTGTGTAATTGAATCAGTGAAAGCTGCCTCCGATTTAATCGCACCTATTTGTGGAACAATTGTTGCCGTTAATGAAGAATTAGAAGATTCACCAGAATTAATTAATGAAGCTGCAATGAGTCACTGGATTATCAAGGTGAAGCTAAAAGACCCAGAACAATTAAAAGATTTAATGGATGAAGCGGCGTACCAAGAGTGCATTGACGAAGAATAATCAATTATGAAAAAATTACACGATCTGTTTGATCATAACCGTTTTGTTGAAAGGCACAATGGTTCTTCTGCGAATCAACAATCTGCGATGTTAAATCAGCTGGGCTTTGATTCATTGGAAACATTATTAGATAAAGTTATTCCTAGTGCGATTCGCCGTACAGATGAAATGCAGTTAGGGGAAGGTTTATCTGAACAAGATGCCTTGGCGAAGCTGAAATCTATCGCTAGTCAAAATATCACCATGAAATCAATGCTTGGAATGGGGTATTACAATACCTTTACGCCAGCCGTTATTCAACGTAATATCCTTGAAAACCCTGCTTGGTACACAGCTTACACCCCATATCAAGCTGAAATATCTCAGGGCAGAATGGAGGCGATGTTGAACTTCCAAACTATGATTGTAGATTTAACGGGTATGGAATTAGCGAACGCATCTTTGTTAGACGAAGCAACGGCGTGTGCAGAAGCCATGACGCTTTGTCAACGGATGAGTAAGTCAAAAGGTAAGGTGTTTTTTGTCGATGAGAATTGTCATCCACAGAATATAGAAGTGGTGCAAAATCGTGCCGCTTCGATTGATATTGAAGTCATTGTGGGTAACCCAGAAACAGCAGACATTGCTAGTTTAGATTTGTTTGGTATTTTATTACAGTACCCTGGTAGCAATGGAGAGATTGCAGATTTTAGTGGGATTGCTGAAGCCGTCCATGCTAAAAAAGGGTTGGTGGCAATGGCGACGGATTTGTTAGCGTTAACGCTATTAAAAACGCCAGGGGAAATGGGAGCGGATGTTGCAATTGGTAACTCACAACGCTTTGGCGTGCCGCTTGGTTACGGTGGTCCTCATGCGGCATTTATGGCGACGAAAGAAAAATTTAAACGTTCCTTGCCTGGGCGCATCATTGGCGTTTCTATTGACTCGCAAGGGAATACCGCGTTGCGTTTGGCATTGCAAACGCGTGAACAGCATATCCGCCGTGAAAAAGCGACCAGTAATATTTGTACCGCACAGGCTTTACTAGCGGTGATGGCAAGTATGTATGCTTTGTATCACGGTGAAGCAGGTTTAAAGCGTATTGCAAATCGTGTTGCCCAATTAACGCAATTGTTGAAGTCGGGATTAGAAAAATTAAATATTAAATTATTGAATAATTACGCTTTTGATACCTTGAGTATTGAGGTGAATGATGCTGATTACGTGATTAAAAAAGCAGTTGATATGGGCTATAATTTACGTAAAATTTCAGCGAGAGTTATTGGCGTTTCATTTGATGAGACCACCGAAATATCGGATGTTGAAAACTTATGGCAAGTGTTTGGTGCTGATAATTTAGTGACCAGTGAAATTTACAATCAACAAAATTCCCTACCAGTTAAACTGCTCAGAACGACAAAGCTATTCAGCAATGATGTTTTTGAACGCTATCATTCAGAAACCGAAATGATGCGTTATATGCGTTTGCTAGCGGATAAAGATTTAGCACTAGACAGAGCAATGATTCCGCTTGGTTCTTGTACCATGAAATTAAATGCTGCGGCGGAACTACAACCGATTTCTTGGGCAGAGTTTGCCAGTATTCACCCGTTTGTGCCGCTAAATCAAGCACAGGGTTATCAGCAAATGATTAACGAATTGGAAGAGATGCTGTGTGATGTCACTGGCTATGATGCCGTATCTTTACAGCCCAACTCAGGTGCACAAGGTGAGTATGCAGGTTTATTAGCAATCAAAGCGTACCATCAAAGTAAGGGGCAAGAACAAAGAAATGTTTGTTTAATTCCAGCCTCAGCTCACGGCACGAATCCAGCCTCTGCACAAATGGCAGGCATGAAAGTGGTGGTAGTAAAAACCACTGAGCAGGGCGAAATTGATATGGTTGACTTATCAGCGAAGTGTGAAAAACACGCAGATAAATTAAGTGCCATTATGATTACCTATCCATCAACACATGGTGTGTTTGAAGACAATGTAACCGATGTTTGTGATTTGGTTCACCAGCATGGTGGGCAGGTTTATATTGATGGTGCTAATATGAATGCAATGGTTGGGGTCGCTTCACCGGGTAAATTTGGTGGTGATGTATCACATTTAAATTTACATAAAACCTTTGCTATTCCGCACGGTGGTGGTGGACCAGGGATAGGGCCGATTGGTGTAAAAGAACATTTAGCGGCATTTTTACCAAAAACACCGACACAAGATTCAAAAGTAGGGTTAGTGTCAGCAGCACCCTGGGGTTCAGCAGGTGTACTACCGATTAGCTGGATGTATATTGCAATGATGGGGGCGAAAGGTTTATATCAGGCGACTGCCAATGCAATTTTACATGCCAATTATATTGCACAAAAATTAGCACCGCATTTCCCTATTCTTTATACCGATAAAAATGGCATGGTAGCACATGAGTGTATTATTGATTTACGTCCTATTAAAGAAACAACGGGTATTAGCGTTGATGATGTGGCTAAACGTTTGATAGACTATGGTTTTCATGCTCCAACCATGTCTTTCCCTGTGGCAGGAACCTTGATGATTGAACCGACTGAGTCTGAATCAAAAGCAGAAATAGATCGTTTTTGTGATGCGATGATTGCAATTAAGTCAGAAATTAATCAAGTTGAAAATGATGAAATAGCAGAATCTCAAAGTCCATTACGTAACGCACCGCATACCGCGTATATGGTGACAGGCGATAAATGGCAATACATTTATAGCCGTGAAACGGCAGCTTTTCCCGTTGAATCTTTAAAATTAAATAAATATTGGGCACCGGTTTCACGGGTTGATAATGTGTACGGCGACAGGAATCTTGTCTGCTCTTGTCCAAGTATTGAGAGTTATGAGGAAACAGAATTATGAAACAATCAATTGTAATGACCGTGCTAGGCGATGATTCTCCAGGATTAGTGAAGGAGTTGTCTAAATTAATTGTAGAGCATCAAGGCGAATGGGTTGAAAGCAATATGGCACATTTGGTCGGACAATTCGCAGGAATTTTACGAATTAACTTGCCTTCTGACAAGGTTGAGGGGTTTTGTAAAGCTATCTCTAAGTCAAAGTTTGGTTTACAGGTTTCCTATTCACGTGTAACATTAAAAAAAGTACCTGTTAAAACCAGCGGCTACTTACTGGAATTAATTGGACAAGATCAGGTAGGGATTATCAATAAACTGTCTTCAGCCTTCTCACATATTCAAGTTAATGTTGAACAATTGGATACAGAAATAATCGATGCCTCCATGTCGGGTGAACATTTATTTAAAGCAAAAGCTTTGCTAGCTGTTCCTGCTAAAATTAGCGAAGATGAATTACAGGATAGGCTAGACGAAATAGCCGATGAACTTATTTTAGACATAGAATTGAAGAGAATTTAAAAATGTTAGATCCAAAATTATTAAGAAGCGACTTAGAAAACGTTGTTGCCAAGTTAAAAACCCGTGGTTACGCATTAGACGGAGACAAAATAAAACAACTAGAACAACAACGCAAAGCACTACAAACCAAAGCAGAATCCTTACAAGCAGAACGTAATAAAGCATCAAAAGGCATCGGCAAAGCAAAAGCACAAGGTGAAGATATCCAACCCTTATTGAATGCCGTTGCTAATTTAGGTGACGAACTCAAAGAAGCAGAAGAAGCCAGTAATAGCATTCAAAAACAACTTGAAAGCATTCAAGCAGAAATACCAAATCTGCCGCACGAAAGCACACCCTTTGGCACCGGTGAAGAAGAAAATGTTGAAGTTAAAAAATGGGGAACACCTACGGAATTTGCTTTTAAAGCCAAAGACCATGTCGAAATATCCGAAGCAAAAGGGTGGTACGACAATAATGCCGCAACCAAAATCACCTCAGCACGTTTTTCAGTCCTAAAAGGCTCGATGGCAAAACTGCAACGAGCATTAACGCAGTTTATGCTAGACACGCACACAGAATCAGGCTTTGAAGAAGTTTACGTGCCGTTTATCGTCAACCAAGACAGCTTACGTGGAACAGGGCAACTACCTAAGTTTGAAGCAGATCTATACAAAATTGCTAAAAATAATGAACATGACACTAATGACCGAGATTTGTATCTAATCCCAACAGCGGAAGTGCCGATTACCAATATTTATCGCGATGAAATTATCGATGCGGACGAATTGCCGATTAAACTAACCGCACATACCCCCTGTTTTCGTTCAGAAGCAGGCTCGTATGGTCGTGATACGAAAGGGCTGATTCGCCAGCACCAGTTTGAAAAAGTCGAAATGGTTTGCTTCTGTCAACCAAATGATTCCATGGCGTTATTGGATAACTTGACAGGACAAGCAGAATTGATTTTGCAAAAATTAGAAATACCTTATCGTTTGATGTCACTTTGTACAGGTGATATTGGCTTTTCTGCGATGAAAACCAATGATATCGAAGTTTGGCTACCTGGCCAGCAAACCTATCGAGAGATTTCATCCATTTCAAACTTCGGTGACTTTCAAGCACGTCGAGCCAAAATTCGCTACCGAGAAGGGCAAGGAAAACCACAATTGGTTCATACCTTAAATGGTTCTGGTTTAGCGGTAGGAAGAACACTTGTCGCAGTGTTAGAAAACTATCAAAATGAAGATGGAACCGTCACCGTTCCAAACGTACTACGCCCTTATCTAGGTGGTGTTGAAAAGCTATCATAGATATTTTATCGTTATTTCATAAACTTAGTGTTTATCGCCACCCCCCTGGGTACTTTTTATCTGAAAAAGTTAAAAAAACGGCGATAAAAGGTTGCATTTATTCTGAATCGCCCTATAATACGCACCTGTTCCGGTGGACTGGCTGAGTGGTTTAAGGCGGCAGTCTTGAAAACTGTTGTAGGTTTGTAGCTTACCTGGGGTTCGAATCCCTAGTCCATCGCCATTTTTATGGTCGAACACACATTAGATATGAATTTAATTCATACATTCTGCGCCCGTAGCTCAACTGGATAGAGTACTCGGCTACGAACCGAGCGGTTAGGGG
>CAZQYD010000067.1:0-7980 GCA_964597465.1 uncultured Piscirickettsiaceae bacterium
ATCGGCACTTTTTACCAGTATAAAATAATCTTAGTTGTTAAGCGTTTCCTTAAAGCCAGTCTGAAATTAATGTTTTAATGAAAAGCTAATTGGTTGAGTAAATGTCCACTCTTCTTTGTCTATTTCATCAAAAAAAGGTTTAAACCTCATGTTCATTTTATGCTTGATAATATTGATGGCAGTTTCATTCAAAATATTACGTCGTGCCTTGTCAATGATTTCAAGGTTAGTGATTGAACCATTTCGATGCAGTACAAATCTCAAGGTGAGTTCACCTTCCCATCGACGGCGTTTAGCGCGTCTAGGGTAGTTGTTTTTTGCAAGAGTTGCAATGGTTTGGGTTAGCTCTGCCTTATAGCGATCCTCTGCACTTGCTATCTCTGAAGCACTAAACCTTGGTGGAGGCGGTGTTGGTGTTGCTTTAACCTTTGTTACGACAGGTGCGACGACGGGCGGAGTATAAACCTCTTCAACGACTTCCTCGACAACCTTTTCAATAGGCTTGGGTTTTGGGATTGGCTTTGGTTTTGGTTTTGGTTTTGGTTTTTTCTTTTTTACGACCTTCTTCTTTTTCTTGACAATTTTTTTCTTTTTAATCGGCTTGGGTTTCTTAGGCGGAACTACTTTGGGTGGAATAATCTTTGGCGGTTCAATTGGTTGCGGTGCAGGTGCTTGAAACATGCTGATGTTAATCGGTACTTTTTTAAGCGTTTTTCTTTTTTCTGCCGTTTTGGTTAGGTTATCAAACTGCCAAAAAATGATAGCAGCAATAGATGCGTAAAGCGTAAGCGTAATAATAAAAGAATTAAGGGTACTGCGTTGTTTCATGATGTTATTTCGTCTTTTCTGTCAGAAACGTTAAGTTCGTCAAGTTGTGTGCTTTTAAGATATCAACTAATTTAATGAAGGCACCAAATCTAGCTTTATCATCTACCTTAACGATAATCGGCGTTTTGCTGTTGAATTTTTGCAGTAGTATGATTTTATCTAACGCTGTAAAAAGCGTTGGTTTTTCATCAATAAACAATTCGCCTTTAGCATTGATTGCAATATTGATGGTTTTTTCTTTAGTCGGTTCATAGGCTGAAGTATTATCAGTATCAGGTAGGTCAATTTTTAGTGAATCTTGTTGAATAAAGCTAGCCGTAACCAATACAATCGCCAACAGTACCAACATAACATCAATCAGAGGGATTACATTCATCTCATCAAAGCGTTTCATACTTAACTACTTTTTTCGGCTTTATAGGCTTGGAACTGTGCTTCTATCACATCAACTTTACGCATCAGACCGTTATAAATCATAATAGAAGGGATAGCTAAAGCAATTCCTGCCGCCGTCACTTTGAGCGCTAGTGCTAGACCAACCATGATTTCACCAGTTTCAATTTTATCGGTCATTCCCATATCATAAAAAACAATTAAAATACCAATAACCGTCCCTAGTAGCCCGACATAGGGTGCGTTTGCACCAATAGAAGAGATGACGGTAAGATGTTTGGTTAAATCAACATGTAATAGCTCAGAATGCTTGTATTGAGTAATATCTACGCTACGAAAAAACAGCATTCTTTCAATAAAAAACCACGTGACTAAAAAAGTCATTAATCCTAATAGTCCAAAAATGCTTATATCCAAGTAAGCTTTGACTAACTCCATCTATTTTAACTCCCTTAATAAAAAATATCGTAAGGTATTATAAATGATAACTATTCTAAAGTATATTCCTTGTTTGCTGTTTTTTCGGTTTAAATTTGACTAGAATCTGAGGCGTTGCATCCATTTATGCACAGGTCTCATAGAGACAGTTTTTGAGTATGAATAAAATAATTCGTATTAAATTTTAGCCAAAATAATTTTCTATGTGGTGTAATAGTCGGGATAAAAATGAGGAAAAAGAATGAAATATCAAATAACCAGTGATGAAGCGCATCTAGCAAAAAATCCGCATCATATTTTTAATTTAAATGTCATTGTTTTGCATTTAGCAGGGGCTAAAATTACCTTAGAAGTTGGTGGCGGAAATCCTTTTGTTTTTTTATTAATACCTTTAATTGCCTCTGCAATTTATTTTTATATTTATAAGCATGGACAGTCTTTAAAGGCGACACAAAGCTGGTTTGTGGTTGCCCACTGGACGTTAGCATGGCGACGCGGTCGAATGATGTTAATTGCTTATGCTGTGGCAATTGTGGTGGTGCTAGCGTCGCACTTAATTGGCTCAATGGCTGGAGGTATGATGATGAATGATTTTTCTGATGATAATTCTTCTTCTTCAATTATTTCGACAATCGGATTATTTTTTGGTGCAGTAGTTGTTTTTTTCACACTTTTATTTAATTTTATTATGACGGGTATTTCTGTCTATGATGCAGGTAATGGTATTATTGATGAAAAAATAACAAAATTCTTACCCAGAGATGAAAGTTCAAATGTAGAAATTGTAAAAGAGAGTTCTAAATGAGCCAACCAAGACAAAAAAAGCAAAAACATAAAACGCTTGTTTGGTGGGTCATTTTAGCAGGCTTTGTTTTGAGCTTTATGTTAATGCTTGTTCCAAAGCCTGAACTGCAGGTAAATGTAGATGTGTTTCCATGGAAAAGCCACTTTAATGAACAGAATAAATTGGTTGCCCTTGGTGTCGTCATTAATGAAAACACCGCAAATGATGCGATTAAAATTTTTGGCGAGGACTATGAAATTTTAGCTTTTTCTAAGAAAGATGAGAGTCAAAAAGTCGTTGAAATTTATTTTCCAACCATGATGCTTTCTAGGGTAAGAGGCGTTGCAACGCTGGTAATGGACGTGCCTGAAAAGTTGCTTAAAGAGGCTTATGCACGAGGCGTCAAAACCACTGTGAATACATCAGGTAACCGCCAAGTTACTTTGCTTGCAGCGGATGCGAACCTAATGTTGGATTATAAAATTAAATATATTACCTATGTTCCAAAGGTAAGTTTAACGGAAGAAATGATTCGTTCAAGGTTCGGAGAGCCAGCCAAGATAAAACCTGATGAAGGAGACGTTACCCGCTGGCTTTACCCAAATAAAGGATTAGAAATTATCGTCAACCCTAACGGAGCTGAAGTGTTACAGTTTAATCCTGCGATTAGACCCTAGTCCGCTAAGACCAAGAGATTAAGCTCTTAACCAGTGTCCACTTTTACCACCTTTCTTTTCTAATAGTAGTAGTTGATTAATTACCATACCTTTATCAACCGCTTTACACATGTCGTAAAGTGTTAGTGCGGCGGTAGAGGCGGCGGTTAGGGCTTCCATTTCGACACCTGTTTGCCCAACCAGTTTACAAATGGCAATAATTTCAACGCAGTTATTTTCATAATCAGCGGTTAATTCAACTTTTACCGAAGTTAGCATTAACGGGTGACACATTGGAATCAGTTCGGGAGTTTTTTTTGCCGCCATAATGCCTGCAATCCTTGCAGTTGCCATCACGTCCCCTTTTTTATGCGTACCATCAGCAATCATTTTAAGCGTTGCTGGCAACATGTTAATGACCGCCATTGCACGTGCTTCGCGTTCGGTGTGTGATTTGTCGCTGACATCGACCATTTTGGCTTGACCTTTTTCGTCAAGGTGGGTGAGTTTATTTGACATTATTTTTCCTTAAAAAATGTTTTTTTAAAATGGATAAAAGGCAACCATGTCACCTTGTTGAATAATAGTTTCTTCTGGGATAACTGCAAAGCCATCCGCCCAAACCGTTGAAACTAATGCACCAGAACCTTGATTAGGGTAAAGTTCAACTTGGGTTTCGCTATGGATATTTACTAATTTACCGCGAGCAAATTCGCGTCTAAAGTTAGGCTTTTGTGTGCTGAAATTTGCTTTTAACCAAATAGGTTCTGCCATTACATTGCGTTGTCCCTGCATGGTTTGTAAGTAAGGTTTTGCAAATAACTTAAAGGTTGCAAAGGCGGAAACAGGGTTTCCTGGTAGCCCAATAAAAGGGGTATCGTTGATATAGCCATACGCTAATGGTTTGCCCGGCTTCATTTTGACCTTCCACATGTCCAGCTTGCCGAGTTGTTCGATTGCGGGTTTAATATGGTCTTCTTCGCCAACCGATACGCCGCCGGTGGTAATCACGACATCGGCAATTTTAGACGCTTTTTGCATGGCTTCGATGGTGCTTTCAAGCGTGTCTTCTACCACGCCTAAGTCAATTAAGGTAAAGCCCATTTTAGGTATTTCTCCAGCTATAACATAGCGGTTAGCATTAAATATTTTACCTGTTTCTAGCTTATTTCCTGGTTCAATCAGTTCATTTCCCGTTGTGAAGGTCGCAATGGTTAGCGGTTGATACACCTTGACTTCTGCAATGCCAATAGAGGTAATTAAGCCAAGATCTTGTGCCTTTAAAAGGTGTCCTTGATGGAGAATAATCTCGTTTTTTGCAATATCTTCACCTTTACGACGAATGTTCCTACCCCCCCCTGGGTACTTTTTACCCCGCAAGGGGGTATAAATAGCTGAATTTAAGTTTATTTTGATGTTTTTATTCTCTAAGACGCTGGTTTCTTCTTGCATAATAACCGCATCAACATTCGCTGGAATCGCCGCTCCCGTAAAAATTCGTGCAACGGTGCCTTGTTGTAGTGGCGTGCCAATTTCTCCCGCGGCAATTCGTTGTGAGACAGGAAAACTATTTGCTGTTTCAAATGAGCTAGTGGCAATCGCATAGCCATCCATCATACTGTTATCATGTGGTGGTACATTTATTGATGATATTAAATCTTCTGCCAGTGTTTTGCCAAGGGCTTCGGTAATGGAGACGGTGATTGTTTTTTGGGTTGGGGTTGCTTTCTCAATAAGGTAAGCTAGTGCTTCGTCAAAGGTTTTCATGTTAAGTGTCTCTTTTAGAAGGTCCAGCCCATTTTTTTTCAGCTTCTTGGTCAGATACTCTAGCATCTACCCAGCGTGTTTTTCCTGTAGGAAATGTTTCTTTTTTCCAAAACGGAGCGTTAGTTTTAAGGTAGTCCATGATAAAGTGGGCGGCGTGAAAAGCTTCTTCACGGTGGCGTGAGGTCACTGCCACGAGTACAATTTGATCACAAGGAAGCATTTTGCCAATACGGTGGATGATAAGGCTTGTTTGCAGGTTCCAGCGTTGATGTGCTTCTAGCCTGATGTCTTCCAATGCTTTTTCGGTCATGTTTGGGTAGTGTTCTAACTCCAAAATGGAAATGTCATCACCTTCGTTCAAATCGCGAACCGTTCCTACAAATGAAACTACCGCACCAATATCCTTGTGCCCTGCACGTAGGTTTTTAATTTCAGTGGTTAGATCAAAGTCTTCTTTTTGAACTTTAACAAATGGATAAAGCAATTTAACCGCCCGTTACAGGTGGAAAAAAGGCAACTTCATCTCCCGCTTTCAGTGCGGTGGTTCTATCAGCTACGTCATGATTAACGGCAATTTGTAGATTGGTATTGTTTAAGAGCGCTCCTGTCCACATTTCGCCACGTTCGGCAAGGGATTGTATTAAGCACTCAACTGTTTTAAATTGATTAGCGGCAAGACTTTCATCTGCCTTTCCTAGCACTTCTCTTAGGCTTGCAAAGTATAAAATGTTTAGCATATTTGTTTCCTTCGTGGGTTATCCGCCCAAACTTACCATTTGTTTAAATTCTATATTATGGACGTTTTCATTGAAAAAATGACGCTCTGGTTTTTTAAGCATTGAATTAACAATAATCTGTTTTAATTCTTCATGGCTTACCCCGTCTCTAACAGGGGTTCTTAAATCAACAGAATCTTCTTGCCCAAGGCATAACGCCAAGACACCCGTAGAAGTCAATCTGACACGATTACAGGCTTCACAGAAGTGCTGAGAAACAGCAGAGATAACGCCAACACGTGTATTGGTTCCCTTGATGAGAAAGTTCTTCGCTGGACCATCATGGCTTTTTCCAGTTGAAGGAATTAAATCTGTACCGAGATGTTTACGGATTCTTGCCATAATTTTATCCATGGGATAATGTTGATCCATCAAGCTGATGCCTGCGGAACCGATTGGCATCATCTCGATAAATCGGACTTCAATACCTTTTTCAACGCCATAATCTACCATCGCTTCAATTTCAGAGTCATTGGTGCCTTTCATGACCACGCAATTAAATTTGATTGGATTAAGTCCAGCGGCAATACCTGCATCAACGCCAGCCAGTACCTTAGATAAATCTCCACCACGGGTAATGCTGTCAAATAATTTTGGCTTTAAGGTATCAATCGAAATGTTACAGCGTGTTAATCCTGCTTTTTTTAACGACTCAGCATATTTATCTAAAAAATGGGCATTGGTGGATAGGGCAATTTCTTCTAAGCCGTCATATTGATTAATTTGTTGAACAAATTCTGGAACGCCTTTACGCACTAGCGGTTCGCCACCTGTTATACGGACTTTTTTAACACCAAGATCCACAAAAGCATGCACAATTTTGGCGAGTTCATCAAAACTTAAATATTCAGAATGGTGTCCTTCAGGGTGAGCACCTTCTTCAGGCATGCAGTAACCACAGCGGTAGTTACATTTTTCAGTAACCGAAATGCGTAGGTAGTCAATGGTGCGATTAAAGGGGTCAATTAAAGCCATGGTTTTTAATACCGTTATGTCCGTGAGGGAATAACGGGTATTTTACAAAATTTAAGATAAAAATCAAGTCGTTTAATTTGTGCATCCATTTATGCAAAAGTCTAATCAGTAAAAATAATTTTATAGAAAGTTGGTTGTGATAGTTTTTCTTTGGGCATAAAAAAACCTGCCGAAGCAGGTTTTTTGGTAAATCAAGCGGAATTACATTCCTGCGTGACCTACACCAGGTGGATCTTCATGCATACGTTGTGGAACGTTATACTGATAAGAACCGTCAGGCAGTTTTTGTGCTTCCACAAAATTATGGATGTCACCAGTACCATCACCAACCATTGCGTCGTCACAGTCTTTCATGCAACGTGCATTATGGATAACGGGTCGGTGATCACAGAAGAAGTTACCTTGGTTTTTCATGAACTTGTTCTGTGTCATCAATACTTCAGCATTGTAGAAGGTGTCATCTTCAAGTTCGATAGGCGTACCGTCTTCTTCAAAGCCAATAGGAACATAATTCGCTTGCATGATGTAACCTGTCATTCCTAAATAACCCGCATCACCAATATAGGCAGCGTTAGGCGTCCAGAAAGGCATGGTACGACGGATATAGTCAAAGAATGTAACTGCGTAAGGCCAGTAGTTACCTACTGCCTTCATTGGTGCAGGATCTTTAGGATCGGAAGCAACTAGGCTTTCTTCTATCGCTAGCGGTAAATAACCTTTCGCACCTTCACCAAATTCACCATGACACATACCACAGAATTGTACGTATGCTGCACCACCTTCTTCAACAGTCATACCAACATCGTGTGCAGGTAATCCCTTACCGTCACCATCAACGGTAATTTGCCATTTTTTAAGTGCGGCTTCAGCGATAGGTGTACCAAATCCAAGTGCAACAAAGTTTGCATCATCTTTATAGTTTAAAGAAGCATTTTTTTGTACTTCTGTAAACGCTAAAGGAATTTTACACTGTGCGTTACCGTGGTTACCACCATCAATGCTGTCATCTACTTCAAAAGAGTAGGGGTTGTTATGGTCAAGCTTGTTTGCAAGCCCTGTACGACCGTGAGCGGCATCTTTACCAAGAATTGCTTCAATTACTTTTGAATCTAGGTATTTACCATCATTCGCTTCGATAATTTCAACGAAGTTTGATGCATATTTACCGTCCATAACAGGAGTAACATCTGTTTTTTGGTCTGAACCAGATTGTTCATTACAAGCAGTCATACTTGCGAATACAGCTGTTATTGCAACTGCAGTCAGTAGTTTTTTAGTATTGTACATTTTGAATTACTCCTCCATCTTTCCCATCATTCCAATCATGAATGCGCCAAGTTACCATCGCAGTACGGTGATAAAC
>CAZQYD010000068.1:0-1092 GCA_964597465.1 uncultured Piscirickettsiaceae bacterium
CGTTTACCGTATTAAAAGGCGAAACTTTTGGCAATGATTACCTTAACTTAGACTTGGTTGTTAAAATAGCTGAAAAATAGCTGTTATTTATTCTATAATGTTTTGTTAAAATGGGTCTTTCCATAAAATGGATACACAGATTAACTGCCCATTGATGCAAAAGTCTCTAAAAAGTAAAACTACGGAATTAAAAAAATAAATGAATGAGTTGCAGATTGTTTTAATCCTACTTGCTATTATGGTTGTGGTTGGCTTATATTTCTTTCAAAATAAGAAAGAAAAAGCTGAGCAACAGGCACGTGAAGAGAATAAAACAACAAAAGCTCGCTCAGAAGCGGATACCGCATTAAATGACCTAGGGAATGCACATATCCCCGTCTCTGACTATTCCGCCCCTACTATTTTGGATGAAGAGGCTCATAACCAAAACTATCGTTCCGCTATCCCCGAAAGCCAGCTTGGATTCTCTTTTGATAATGATTTGAGTGAAAGTGTTGCTGAAAATTCAAAAACTAATATTGAAGAAACCTCTCAGAAAAGAAAACCAAAACATGTTATTTTAGAAGTCGAAGATATTCAAGAAATTGCAGGTTTTAATCAATCTCCCGTAGCTGACGTTGAAATAAAAACAAAGCAACCTGCTTTTGGTATACCGAAAGAAAAACTTACCGTAGAAACTTCAACTAATGGTGATGTTAAAGAGCCGCAACTCTTTGCGATTATCGTGAAAGGTTCGGAAGAATTTTTAATGAGCAAAATAAACCAAACGCTTCATGGTGTAGGCTTGACACTTTCTGATAAAGACATTTTTGTAAAAAAAGATTCAATGGGCGGCGATATTATTCGTGTCGCGAATCTTCTAGAACCAGGTACGTTTAGCCAAGAACAGCTGAAAGATACCGAGTTGACCTCTGCAGGCGTGGTGTTAATTTTAGAATTACCAAGCTCCGTAAAAGCACCCGCAGTGATGCATGATATGATTTTGATGGCACGTAAAATCAGCCAACGTTTAAATGGTCGTCTGTATGACATGAATAGACAACTTATTAAAGAATCAGACCTACAAAAAATGCGCGATCAAGCGATTGCCTA
>CAZQYD010000068.1:1102-7975 GCA_964597465.1 uncultured Piscirickettsiaceae bacterium
CTACGAGACCCAAACCATTTAAATTTTTATGGACACTGTCTCAAAAGAATCCTATCTTAGGCTTGTTGAATTATTAAATTCTTATAGCAATCAATATTATGTAAAAGATAATCCTACGATTAGCGATGCTCAATATGATGAATATTATCAGCAATTACTGATAATCGAAAAAACAAACTTAAGCTGGCTAGCTAAAAATTCACCTTCACAGCGTGTTGGTGACCAACCGCTTTCTGCATTTCGCTCCGTTACGCATGCCGTGGCGATGTATTCATTAGATAATGCTTTTAGTGATGATGACTTAATAAGTTTTTTAAATCGAATTGAAAAAGAACAAACTAAGCAAAATAAATTAGTCATCTCTGCTGAGCCCAAAATGGATGGGTTGGCTATTAATATTCGTTATGAAAAAGGAATATTGGTTCAAGCAACGACTCGTGGAGATGGTAAAACGGGTGAAGATGTGACGGATAATATTAAGACTATTCGCTCCGTTCCTTTGGTTTTAAAAGGCAGTAACCTTCCCGATGTACTTGAAGTACGTGGTGAGGTATTTATGTCTAAATTGGCTTTTGAAAAGCTGAATAAAAAACAATTACAAAATGATAACAAACCCTTTGCTAATCCTCGTAACGCCGCCGCTGGTACTCTTCGACAACTTGATTCTAAAATAGTTAGCCAGCGTAATCTGAGTTTATATTTGTACGGTTGGGGTGAAATATCAGCAGACTGGATCATGCCAAATAGCTATGTGGAAATACTTAACTGTTTTGCAGAATATGGTTTGCCGTTAAATCCTGAGAGTCAAAAAATAACGGGAATTGAAGGCGTGCTCTTCTATTATCAACAGCTTGCCAAAAAACGTGCTGATTTACCCTATGAGATTGATGGCATTGTTTATAAACTGGATGATATTTCATTACAAAAAAAACTCGATTTTACTGCCAAATCACCTCGTTGGGCAATTGCTCGCAAATTTCCTGCTGAAGAGGTCTGGACGGACTTGTTAGAAATAGAAGTTCAAGTAGGCAGAACGGGTGCGATTACTCCCGTTGCGAGATTAGAGCCTGTCCTAGTCGGTGGGGTGATGGTGGCGAATGCTACCTTGCATAATATGGATGAGATTATTCGTAAAGATGTACGCGTAGGAGATAAGGTAATTGTTCGTAGAGCAGGGGACGTGATTCCTGAAGTGGTTGCGCCAGTGCTAAATCTTCGTCCAGATAATACAAAACTTTTTGAAATGCCGCTTCGTTGTCCTGAGTGTGATTCTGAAATCGTTAAAGAGCAAGGTAAAGCCGCGTATCGTTGTATGGGTGGATTATTTTGCCCTGCACAGCGTAAACGTGCTTTGCAACATTTTGTTTCTCGCAAGGCGTTTGATATTGTCGGGCTGGGTAATAAATTAATTGATCAATTAGTCGATGTTAAATTAGTGAATCATCCCGATGATTTTTTTAAGCTAAGGGTTGAACAATTAAAAAGCTTAGAAAGAATGGCAGAAAAGTCTGCGAATAAAGTAATAAGTGCGATTGAATCGGCAAAAAAAACCACCTTTGCGAAATTTATTTATAGCTTAGGCATTCCCGAAGTTGGTGAAGTGACCGCTGCTAATTTAGCACAACATTTTAAAACGTTAGAAAATTTAAAAAAAGTTGATGTTGAATCGTTAATACTTGTCGATGATGTCGGAGAGATTGTTGCCAAGCATATTATTCAATTTTTTCAACAACTTCATAATATGGAAGTTGTAGATAACCTAGTTTCGTTAGGTGTGCATTGGCAAACCCCGCAAGAAAAAACGGTTAATGCTAATTCATCTTTTGCAAATAAAATCATTGTGCTAACGGGTACGCTTAGCTCGATGGGTAGAGGTGATGCTAAAAAACAGCTTGAAGCCTTGGGTGCAAAAATTACAGGTAGCGTGTCAGCCAAAACAGATATTTTAATTGCGGGTGAAAAATCAGGCTCTAAAAAAACGAAAGCTGAGCAGCTAGGCGTTACAATACTAACAGAAGCCGAATGGCTAGCAATGATGGCAAAGGATTAATACATGGTAAGACCTCGTAACGTTGGCAGATACCAACCAGAAAAAGAAGTTCCTGACTGGGAACAAGAGGAATTTGAAAGTCGTTCAGAAATCAAAAAAGCAGCCGATGCTGTAAAAGATATGGGGATTGAGCTTTCAGAATTAACCGAAAGCCAAATTCATACCTTTAATCTACCAGATAAATTATTAGAATCGGTTTTGCTATTAAAAAAAATGGGCAAAGGCCCCGCATTAAAACGTCAAAAATCATTTATCGGCAAATATCTGCGTAAAGATGAGGATTTAATTCGCCAAATTAAAGAACGTTTTTTAGAAATCGAACAAAAAGAGCAATTGCGTAACGCACATTTTCAACGTTTAGAAACATGGCGTGATCGCCTAATTGAAGAAGGTGATGATGGCTTGACCGAATTTTTAGTGGACTACCCGCAAGCTGATAGAGCCTTGATTCGACAATGGTCACGTAATGCCAAAAAAGAAGCCGAGCAAGCAAAACCAGCGAAGTCTTCTAAGGCATTGTTTAAATATTTGCGTGGATTGGATTGGTAGTTTTATTTTGGAGTGAGTTTTTTACCAATAAACTCAAAAATAAACAAACCAGTTAATACCAAAAAAATACCAATGCCAATGGTAAAATTTAGCGGTTCATCATTTAAGAAATAGCCTAAAATTACCGCGATTACAGGCGTAACTAAAGTGATTAAGCCGATTCTTACGGCATCTATTCTTGCTAAAATATAATAGAAAAAGATATAGCCAACGACTGAACCAAGCACGCCAAGATAGACAATTGCCCCTAATGCCTTGCTGTCCATTTGTTGCCATTGCAAGATAAAACTTGGCTTAATGATTAGAAAGGCAACGGAGCTAATCCATAGTGACACTGCTACCACGTGGGTGCTTGGAATACCGTGATTGTATTTTTTGACCAGTAGGGTGCTTAGGGCGTGGAAAACAACGGCTAGAATGGCAAAAAATATGCCGATGGCTAGCTTGTCAAATTCGACATTTTGACTAGATAGTTTAGGTAGGAAAATAATGACTAAACCAATAAAACTGATTAAAATTGCCACGAGTTTAATGGCGGTAAAGCGGAAGTCTTTAAAAAAAAAGTGGGCGATGATTGCGGTGACAACAGGGGTTAAACCAAACAGCACCGAAATCCATCCTGACGGCATGGTTTGTGCGGCGTAGTAGATTGAGAGCATTCCTGCAAAAATCCCTAGACTTGCAGAAAGATACACCCGTACTTCACGCCATTTGAAAGAAATTGGTTGGTCGGTGAACCAAATAACAATGGGCAGAATGACGATTGCTGCGATTAACATTCTAGCGGCAACGCCAAAAAACCAATCAATATGCCCGCTCCAAGAAATTGCCAGCGGCGTGGTTGCCCAAATAAGCACCACTGCAAAATAGGCTAATCCAACCTTCATTGTGGGATGAAAATACCTTTATTCGTATCTTTTTTGACCTTATTTGCGACAAATAGCTCGCCATTCATAGCAATATAGATACCCCCCTGGGCACTTTTTACCGCCGAAATAGCATTTCCGAGGTTGAAGAGGGCATCTGAACTCCCTAGCTTATATGGACGCATTGCCCCTGTAAGCACGATGGTTTTGTGTTTTAGTTGCGGTTGTGTGCTGAGTAGCTTTGCGGTTTGCACCATGGTGTCTGTGCCGTGGGTGATGATAATTTGTAACTCGTTGGCATCAAGGCAAGCCTGTAAAATTGTTTGGCGATCAGTATCGTTGATTTCTAAACTGTCTTTTAACATCAGCTGTTGCGTGGTTATTTCGACTTGGCAGTTAGCTTGCAAAAGCATTTCTGGCAGGTGGGTTTGACTGAATTCAAGTTCGCCAGTTAATTCGTTATAGTTTTTATCTAGCGTACCGCCGGTAATGAAGAGCTTAATCATGGTTTGCGTAAGATACCTGTTACGATTCCTAAAATTTCAATGTCGGCATTTTTTAAGAAGATAGGTTTCATTTCAGCATTGGCAGGTTGTAATCTTACACCGTCTTTTTCAATGTATAGTTTTTTCATGGTGACTTCTTCATCATTAATTTTGACCACGACGGACTCGCCATTTTCAGCTGAGTTTCGGCGTTCAATAATTACAATGTCGCCATCTTCAATACCTTCTTCAATCATCGAGTTTCCTTTGACTCTTAAAGCAAAGGTTTCCTTTTTGACCATGGTTTGGGGCACATGTATGGTTTCATAGTCCATTTCCATCTGAATGGGTTGCCCTGCTGATGTCCAACCTAATAAAGGAATTTCCACAAAGCTAGCATCCATCAATTCAATAGGGTCAGCTTCAGATAGGCTTAGTTTTTGGTTACGTTTTGGTATTAGATAAGTAACATCGGTCATGATTGTTTCCTTATGGTAGTACTTTTTTAAAGGGTTTAACGTCTACTTTATCATATACACCAGCCGCCATGTATGGATCTGCGTTTGCCCAGTGTTGAGCGTCCGATAATGATTCAAATTCAGCGACAATTAAACTGCCCGTAAAACCAGCATCGCCAGGCTCATTGCTGTCAACGGCAGGATTAGGGCCGGCAATTAATAGTCGTCCCTGTTCGTTTAAATCTTTTAGACGGGCAACATGCTCTGGGCGTGCGGTTGCTCTAAGTGGTAAGCTGTTTTCTACATCATAAGCGAAAATTGAATAATACATTAAACGTCCTTTTTATTGGTTTTGTCGATAGAACTATCAGATTCTTGGTCTTCTTTTTTGGTTGAATTAACGCTACCCATTTATGCAAAGGTCTCATTGCATAGATTTCCAGTTCTCAACGTTATATTTTTAGAAAAGGTAATTGTACTTTTAAATGGAGTAAAATAGCAAAAAACAAGGAAAAATATGCTACCCTTTAAACCCGACTTTCATTGTCACACAACGCTTTCCGATGGCTCATTAACACCTAAAGAATTAATTGAACGAGCAGTACAATTTGAAGTGACACATTTAGCAATCACCGACCATGATTCCACCAAAGGTTATGAACAAGCCATTCCTTTTGCGGAAAAAACGAATGTTAAACTGATTTCAGGAGCAGAAATATCCTGTCAATGGCAGAAACACACGATTCATATTGTCGGCTTGCAGATGGATATTGCAAACCAACAATTACAAGCAGGATTAGAACAAAATTGTCAAATACGGATTGAACGTGCGCAAGCGATTGATGAAAAAGCCAAACCTCGTTTTGGCAGTCTATTAGAAAAAATTAAACCCAAGTTAAAAGAAGGCATGATAGGGCGTAATCACTTTGCACAAGAACTGATTGCCCAAGGCATTGTTAGCGATCAAAACCAAGCTTTTAATAAATATCTAAAACAAGGGCGATCACTCTATGCCCCCGTCGTTTGGCCAGAGCTTACCGAAGTTGTAAAATGGATTGTAGAGGCAGGCGGAATTGCAGTGATTGCCCATCCGCATATCTACAAAATGACCAAAAACAAACTTAATAAAATGATAGAAGAATTCAAACAAGCGGGCGGAAAAGGCATTGAAGTGGTTTGCCAACCAAGAGTCTGTTCTGACCAAATAGGCATGGCAGACCGAGCAAAACGTCACGGGCTTTATGCCTCACTCGGCTCAGATTTTCACCGACCAGAACACACCTGGCGAGGACTTGGTTGGCTAGCCACTATGCCCGAAGGTGTTGACCCAATTTGGAATTATTTAAAACAAACGAAAGGACTAATAAGATGAGATTACTACACACCATGTTGAGAGTAGGGGATTTACAAAAATCCATTCAATTTTACACTAACGTATTGGGCATGGAATTACTACGCCAAAAAGACTACCCAAAAGGTAAATTCACCCTAGCATTTTTAGGCTACGGTAACGAAGAGGAAAATACCGTGCTAGAACTCACCCATAATTGGGGTGTAGAAAACTATGAGTTAGGACAAGGCTACGGACATATCGCTATTGAAGTCGAAGACGTTTACAAAACCGCCGAAAAAATCAAACAAAACGGTGGAAAAATCACTCGAGAAGCAGGCAAAATGAATGCAGGCACAACCGTCATCGCCTTTGCAGAAGACCCAGATGGCTATCAAATAGAGTTTATCGGAGAAGGGCATGTTAGAACGTCAAATGTTTAAAAATAATCTTGTTAAATTGACGTTGATAACATTAATAATGTCATTGTTTTTAACCAGTTGTGCTACGCTAAAAAAATCTGGGTTAGTCAAAAATCCTACTATAAAAAAAATAACGATAGAATCTTTTTCCCTAGAAAAAGGAGAAGTGATATTGGCATTAAATGTCTTTAATCCAAATGGTTTTTCAATTCCTGTGACAGGGTTGGATTTTGACTTATCATTAAACGCAAAAGCATTAGGCACAATTAAAAACGATAACAAATTTGACTTGCCAGCGAACAAGATAGCCCAAGTTTCACTACCAATACAAATTGACACGGCACAAACAATGGCTATTTTAGGGCGACTAATTTTTCAAAAAAAAGTAAGTTATAAAGTAACGGGTAAAATAAAAACGGCATTTATGTCAATTCCATACACCAAAAAAAATGAAATATTAGTAAGTGAATTATTGAAGTTTCCTTAAAATTATTCTTTAGAATGTACTTATTCCGTCCCTTGAGTTTAGAATAAAATAAAAAATGCCCAGGGGGGTAATAAAAAGCAACCTTGAGCAATAAAAACCCTAAAATTTTACCCCCCCTGGGCACTTTTTACCCCAAAAACGGTGGTAAATATCTGAAAGCAGACATCCGTACCTTTTTTAAGGAAACGCTTAATAACCGCGATTAGAATTTTACTGAGAAAAAATG
>CAZQYD010000069.1:0-7796 GCA_964597465.1 uncultured Piscirickettsiaceae bacterium
TTAACATGAGATGTTCGGCTAATTCTTTGGGGTCATTTAGCAGTTCTTTTTCTAGTGCGATATCTTTTTCAACCGTTGTGCCTCGGCGACGCGTTCCTGCAATCGGGCGAACAGTTACTTGTTCATCTTCTAAACGCACTAATATTTCGGGTGATGAACCGACAATTTGAAAATCGCCCATATCGACAAAAAACATGTAAGGTGAAGGATTTAAATGGCGTAATGCTCGATATAAATCAATTGGTTTTTCATTAAATTCAACCGACATTTGCTGTGAAATAACAATTTGCATGGCATCGCCTGCTAAGATATATTCTTGAGCGGTGGAGACGGCTTGCTTAAATGCTCCTTCACCAAAGCTTGATTTAAAATCAGCTTCTTCGAGTTTGACTGCTGATGGTAAATCGTGCAACACGGGCATTGGTTGACGAATCATGTCAGCGATTTCAGAAACCCTTGCTTCGGCGATTTCTTCAGCATTCGATTGACTTAAATTCGCATGCACAATAACATGAAGTTGTCCGCTAAGATTATCAAACACTACTAATTCTTCTGAAATTAATAGTTGAATATCTGCCACACCGATATCATCTTTTTTGGGCGTTGATGCTTGCAAACGAGGTTCTATATAGCGAATGATATCATAACCAAAATAACCAACTAATCCGCCACTAAAAGCTGGCAGAGTAGCGTCTTCGACCACTTTAAAACGCTGTTGAAAAGCTTCAATCCAAGCAAGCGGGTCATCTGCTACTTGTTGCTCGATCAGCTTATCATCTTCATAAATACTAATTTGTTTATCAACAACCACTAATTTTTTTGTACAGGGTAGGCCGATAATAGAATAACGCCCCCATTTATCGCCACCTTGCACAGATTCAAACAGGTAAGATTGGGCTAAGCCTGCGACTTTATGATAGACGCTAAGTGGCGTATCATAATCAGACAAGATGGTTCGCATAACGGGTGCGGTTTTATAACCTTGCTTTGCTAAATCATCAAAATTTCTGCTATTCATTATCTTGGCTTTTGTTTTTAAATTTATATATTTCTAATTGAATCACTTGTTTAACACCTTGAAACGAACACCAAAAAGGTTTGCTCATCATTTGAAAAAAAGCGATTAAAATTTGCAAGCTACTTACTTTCTAAATAGTTAGGTAGTTCCATGAACGAGTCCATCACCACATCGGGGTTATAATCTCGAATATCTTCACCATGATTATAACCATAGGTCATGCAAAATATATTAAAACCGGCTGCCCTTGCGGCTTTTACATCTGAACGAGAATCGCCTAGCATAAGTGCGTTGTCAGGGTTTACACCCATTAATTTTGCGGCATGTAACAACGGCATGGGGTCGGGCTTTTTCTTTTCGCAAGTATCGCCAGAAACCACCACTTCAAATAGGTCAAATAGCCCTTTGCTTTTTAATAATGGAATAGTGAATGCTTCCGCCTTATTGGTAACACAACCTACACGGTAACCATTGTCTTTCATCCATTGAATGCCTTCTTTTACACCATCATAAACACAAGAACGCTGTGAATTATTATGTTTATAAAGCTCTAAAAAAATCGGGTAGGCTTTTGTCATTAAATCTGTATCAGGCTTGCCATCTATCGCATTAACGAGCGCTCTTTCAGTTAAAGTTTCAACACCATTACCAACCCATTGACGAACCGCATCTAAACCACGGACTGGCATATCAATCTGCTTCATCATTTCATCAACGCAGTAGGTTAAATCAGGCACACTATCAATAAGCGTTCCATCTAAATCAATTAGAATAAAACTTGGTTTTATTTTTTTAAATGACACTTTTTAACTTCCCTTAAACGATAAAACGCCAGTATCAGCTGGCGTTTTATTTAAAATTGAAAAACTTAGGCTTTAGCTAACTCTTCACGCATTTGTTTGATAACTGTATCATAGCGATTTTTATCGTTTGCACCGACTTTACCAAATATTCCAGAACCAGAAACGAAGGTATCACACCCAGCGGCAGCTACATCACGAATATTTTCAACTTTTACGCCGCCGTCGATTTCTAAACGAATATCACGACCCGATGCATCAATTAATTTACGAGCCATTTTTAATTTTTCTAAAGCTTGTGGAATAAATGATTGCCCACCAAAACCAGGATTTACAGACATAATTAAAATCATGTCAATCTTGTCCATCACATGTTCAAGGTAGCTTAAAGAGGTTGATGGATTAAAAACTAACCCTGCTTTACAACCCATGTTTTTAATTAACCCTAATGAGCCATCAATATGTTCGGACGCTTCTGGGTGAAAAGTCACATAGTCCGCCCCTGCATTAATGAAATCAGGGATAATTCTATCAACAGGCTTTACCATCAAGTGAACATCAATTGGTGCTTCAACACCTTCTCTTACCATGAAGTTTTTAAGTGAATCACAAACTAAAGGTCCGATAGTAAGATTAGAAACATAATGATTATCCATTACGTCAAAATGCACTACATCTGCACCAGCCGCAATCACGTCCTTAACATCGGTACCTAGCTGTGCAAAATCTGCTGATAGTATTGATGGAGCGATCCAATTTTCTTTTTTAGACATTTGATTTACCTTTTTAAAAATTTATGTTGTAATTTTAACAGAGCCGTATTGTTTTATCTAACAATCTCCAAGATAATTTGGGATAATAGCGTCTTTAAATATAAAATCAGATAGATAAAATTATGAATAATTTCCCTAAGTTAAAACCTGTGAACAATGCCATTCAATATATAGAAGTCCTTGGATTAATTATCATCGCGATTGCAACAACCATTGCGGGCATCATCGAGGTGATGTCAATGTTCGAAAGAATGGAAGTTACCTTAGCCGATTTACTGCTATTATTTTTATACCTAGAAGTCTTAGCCATGGCGGCGATATACCTTGAAACAGGAAAGTTACCAATCAGATTCCCCCTTTATATTGCGATTATTGCATTAGCAAGGTACTTGATTATTGACTTAAAAGAAATTGATAGTTGGCGAATGGTTGCTGTCGCAGCGACCATTTTCATTATAGGCATTACGGTGCTTATCATCCGCTACGGACATTTAAAATTACCTTATCAAAAAAGTGACAAGTTTGATGAAAATTTAAACAATAAAACAGACCTAAAATAGAGTATAAAAATGAAATCCTTACACCAATCAAAATTAACTAGTTTAAAACTGATAAATAAAGGAAAAGTGAGAGATCTGTACGAAATAGATGATAAACACCTGTTGATAGTAACCACTGATAGGGTTTCTGCTTTTGATGCTGTTTTACCTACCGCTATTGCAGGAAAGGGCAAGATTTTAACTGAAATGGCTAAATTTTGGATGGAAAAATCTAGTAGCATTTTACCCAATCAATTCGCTGATGATTTACAACTTGCCGATATTTTAAGCAAACAAGAAATTGACCATTTAGATGGCCGTGCGATGATTGTGCAAAAACTAAAGCCGTTACCGATTGAAGCAATTGTCAGAGGCTACCTTGTTGGCTCGGGTTGGAAAGAGTACCAGCAAACGGGAAAAGTCTGTGGCATTGAATTACCGACGGGATTGCAACTTGCCCAACAACTTCCTGAAACACTGTTTACCCCTTCAACTAAAGCCGAAGTTGGCGAACATGATGAAAACATTGCATTTGCAGAGGTTATCAAACTGATTGGACAAAAACGCGCGGAACAGATTAAAAAATTAAGCATTCAAATCTATACGATGGCAGCTGAATATGCGCTAGAAAGAGGCATTATTATTGCCGATACCAAATTTGAATTTGGTGAAGATGAAAATGGCATAATCCATTTAATTGATGAAGCACTCACCCCTGATAGTTCAAGATTTTGGCGTGCCTCTAGCTACCAAGTGGGTAGTAACCCTGAAAGTTTTGATAAACAATACATTCGAGACTATTTAGAAACGCTAGATTGGGATAAAAAAGAACCCGCACCACCGTTACCACAAGCGGTAATTGATGCAACGGTTGAAAAATACCAAGAAGCACAAACAAGATTAATGGCATAGTACCCCCCTGGGCACTTTTTAGCTCAAAATTGTAACAAATAGCAGGTTTTAAACATAGCCAATATGAATCAAGGTTTTTTTATCACTGGAACAGATACCGAAGTCGGCAAGACTTTTATTACCTGCTGTCTATTAAAAACCCTACAAGCTAATCAAAACTTACCCGTCTACCCACGCAAACCTATTGCATCAGGTGCTATTCGATTCTCCGCACAAAAACTTATTTCTGAAGACGCGATGCTATTAAAAAAGAACAGCCTTACCAATGAGTCCTTAACAACTATTTGTCGCTATTTATTTGAAGAAGCCATCTCTCCTGCCCGTGCGATTAAATTAAACAATGCAAACATTTCTTTAGACAGCTTAATAAAAGCCTGTAAAACACCGAATGATGGTATAAGTTTAATTGAAGGAGCGGGTGGATTTTACTCCCCACTTACAGCTAATGTTTTAAATTCAGACTTAGCGAAACAACTAGGGCTAGAAGTCATTATTGTCATTGCCAATAAATTAGGTTGTATCAACCAAGCTTTACTAACGATTAAAGCCGTAAAAAATGATAATTTAAAAATTAATTGCATTATCGTAAATGATGTTAGCCTTGATGCAGATTATGATAACTTTATAGACATAAATGAACTAACAAAAGAAAAGTGTATTCACCTACCGTTTCAACCAACCAAAACACCTGTCATAATTGATAATTTATTCACAGTCTAAAAAGCTGATCGTAAATAGTAACAGAGCCAGTTATTCCCAACATAAAAAAATCTGCCACAAAACTATGTAATGATTTAAGGAAACGCTGAACAACTGATTGAAGCTAGCCCTGCTTGGCTATCATTATGATGACAATAAAATAATTTTAGAACTAATTTCTCTTGCCTGTCATGAAAATTTTTATCGAATTTTAAACCCCTAAAAACACTAGCCCAAGTATTCCTCTGAAATATTCGGGTAAGCTACCCAAAAACCATCACTATTATGCACCAAGCAAAAGGCGACTTCGTCGCGAGCAAAGTTTACTGTCCGCTACGCACAAGGCGCACATGACCGTCGTCGTCACGATTATAGTAGTAGCCGTAGCCAAGGTTGAAATAGACACCCCACGCATGGCTACTATAGTTAGCATAGGGCGAGGACGACCAAAAATGAGGAAACTTTAAAAGACTGATTGTTGGAAAAAAACTAGGGTTTAAATAAACTTTTTTAGTGTAACTATTTTTTGCAGGCCAATTATTTGCTTGACTCTTGTTACCTGTAGCATAATAACTGCTAAGTGTCTGTAACTCAAATATAGTAGGAACACGCCAGTCGCTAAAACCGCATAAGTTTTCTCTATTTGCCTCATCTACTAGGCTATTCCAGTCATCATAAAATTTACCTTTGGTATAGTTAGCTACTTGCGTTGTAACATCGATATATGAAGGCTCACCTGAATAATCATCTGAATACCCATAAGCAAGTTTAGATTTAGTTTTACCGCCCCAACGGTATTTTTTTCGATAATCTCGTATGCCACCGTCTTGGGTTTTTACCTCCCAATAAAGGTTGCTATTGTTCTCTTTTACACAAGACCAGTTACTGTCTTTTTCAGTAAATTCTGTGCCTTTTGCCGATAATTTAACGAAATCATTACCCTGTTTTTTTTGTAACATTTCAAGTACCCTAGGCAGTGCTTGCTCAGCTAGTCTAGCTGCTCGTTCATCTGTCATGGCATCAGCTAAAGCTTGCTTTCTTTTTTCTTCGGCTTGTTTTTTCAATTTTAAAAGCCTAATTTTTCTACGGCTATTGTTCCTATGTTCAGACTGGGCTTTTTTAACTTCTTCTGCCGTTGAAAATTTTGCAGTGGTTAATTCTTTTACGCCCTTTAAATTTTCTTCTCCTAGCGGATTTAGTTTTGTTTTATCGGTTAGGTATTCGTTTTTGTTATTTTTAATAATGTAGGCTAGTTGCAAATCTGTTTTATAAAGTGAGGCGTCATGTAAATAGGCACGGGTTAAATTAATATTCCACAAGGATGCGTGATTAAATACCACATTATTTAAGTTACTATTTTTTAGTTGTGCTGACCATAGGCTTGCGTGCTGAATGCTCGCCCCTTCTGCCTGCACAAAGTTTAAGTTTACCTCGTCTAAAATAGCGAAATCAAGATAACTTTTTTGTAACTTAACATTCGGCAATTGGCTTGAGGTTAAATTGGCAAACCTAAAATGGCGATTACTATAATCAGTAATAGGGAAATCTTGTACGGTTAATGGCAAGCCTTCTTTAGAAATTGCTAACACCCGTTGGTCATTAGCGGTAAGGTTTGTCAACACTTCGCCTTGGGCATCAATATAGGGTTTAAAAAACTCTTTTAGTCGATAAGAGGTAGAACCTTTGTTCATGTTCAGCATTTGGTTTAATTTTGCAATATGCTCAACGGAATTATCTTTTTTCAGCAGAGGTTCGTATAAATACACAGTCAACATGAACACTAACCAACCTAAAAAAACAAAAGAAGGGTACAAAAATGGTCGAAATAGAAAATCTATCTTTGTAGTAAAAGCTTTCATATTCGCTAGATAAAATAACAATAAAACTAGGTCTATCGCTAAAAAAGCAAGGTGAAGACGAGTAATATCTAGATCTTGATAATCTGCAAACTGTACCCAAATCCAAAACAGAGTTAGTAGCGGTAAGAAGACATAAATCAAGGCTATAATGGCTTGTAGCATCCATACTTTCATCAACAACATAGCCGATGGTATTATTTTTTGATACCAAGTATATTTCTTTCTAAATTCTTTATACTGCCAAGTTTGTAATAACATCTCTTCATAAAAACCTTTATGTTGATGTTCTACTAAACCTGATTCAGCTTGTGTTAAATATTCTTCTACACGCTTTTTCAGTAATGCTTGTTGAAATAACAGTAAAAAATGCCAAACTAGTAAACCGACTGGCATCATGGTAAAGAAGCTAGTTAAAGGTAATTGAATCCCCCAAAGTGGCACGACTATAGGGGTTTCCATAAAAAACTCTTTGCCCGTTATCCCCGTTACTAATAAAATTAAAGTTACACTAAATAAAATAAATGCAATTGTTTGGGCACGAAAATAACGAAAAGAAGAAGCCAAACCATCAAACTGGCTTTCTAAAGATACCTTGTCTTGTTCGGTTGTACTAAATTCAAACGGGCTTAAAGCTTGCTGTTGGCTTATTTTCCGTTGTTTTAATTGGCTCATGCTCTATGCCTTTTTTTTAAATCAGCCACTTAAATTCACCCAAAATAAACTTTTTCCGAAACGCTTCTTCATGCTTATAAGTCGCTTTAAAACCCTGCCATGAAAAGCCTACTGCGTTAATCACTTTTTTTAAACCTTTTTCGGTTGCTTTCATATTTTTTCTATCGCCTTTTCTGTACACTGCTCTCTAATTTGTTGGCGATTGCCCTTAAAAAGAAAAAGTTCTGTTTTGGTTGGTTTGTTTTCATACGCCCAAGCAACCCAAACAGTGCCGATGGGTTTTTTAGCTGAACCGCCTGTTGGCCCTGCTATTCCACTGCAAGCAATACTAATAGAAGCATTTGAATTAGCTAACGCTCCTTCAGCCATTTCAATCACCGTTGCTTCGCTGACTGCCCCATATTTTTTTAGGGTGGCGAGTTTAACGCCCAACATTTTTTGCTTTGCATCATTACTATAAGTAACAAAACCACAATCAAACCATGCCGAACTGCCTGCCAAATCGGTTAAGGTTTGAGCAATCA
>CAZQYD010000070.1:0-7694 GCA_964597465.1 uncultured Piscirickettsiaceae bacterium
ATCGGCACTTTTTACCAGTATAAAATAATCTTAGTTGTTAAGCGTTTCCTCAAGGTATAGTCGCCCAATAATAGAGGGGTAATATATCAATTTTAAAAATCTCATGATTTTAGTCATGGTTTTAGGTTGAAAGAGGTTAAACCCTATGCTTGAAAATTATTTACCGGTATTAGTGTTTATTGCGTTGGGGCTCTTCTTCGGTGTTGGTCCTATGTTGATTGGTTATCTTTTAGGTCCGCAAAACCCGGATTCTGAAAAAGATTCACCTTATGAGTGTGGTTTCGAAGCATTTGAAGATTCTCGAATGAAGTTTGATGTCAGATTTTATCTAGTTGCTATTTTATTTATTATTTTTGATTTGGAAATTGCTTTTCTGTTCCCGTGGGCAATCGTTTTAGATGAAATTGGTACCTTTGGACTATTGGCCATGGCAGCTTTTTTAGGTTTGCTTGTAGTCGGCTTTATCTATGAGTGGAATAAAGGGGCGCTAGAATGGGAATAGAGGGAGCATTAAAAGAAAGTATTGTTACAACATCCGCCGATAAATTAATTAACTGGGCAAGAACAGGGTCTTTATGGCCTATGACGTTTGGTTTAGCTTGTTGTGCGGTAGAAATGATGCAGGCTGGTGCTTCACGTTATGACTTGGATAGGTTTGGTATCATTTTTCGTCCAAGTCCAAGGCAGTCCGATGTCATGGTCGTGGCAGGAACGTTGGTCAATAAAATGGCTCCTGCGTTAAGAAAAGTATATGACCAAATGGCTGAACCTCGTTGGGTAATCTCAATGGGTTCATGTGCTAATGGTGGTGGTTATTACCACTATTCCTATTCTGTTGTGAGAGGCTGTGATCGAATTGTTCCTGTTGATATTTATGTGCCAGGCTGTCCACCGACTGCTGAAGCATTGTTGTACGGGATTATTCAATTGCAGAATAAAATTAAACGAACCAACACCATTGCTCGATAAGCATATTATTCAGGTTAGATGATGAAGTTAAAACAATCAGTATTAGATTTACAAACAAGAGTCAATAGTGTGCTAGGTGATGCTGTTGTTGATTCGGTGTTAGATAATGGTGAGCTAACAATAGAGCTTTCACCTGATAATGCATTGGTAAATTTTGAACGTTTAAAATTTGAATTAAAGTTTGATCAGCTTATTGATATCTGCGGAATAGATTATTTAAGTTTCGGTGAGACTAACTGGGAAACCAGAACGGCAGTAAACAAGGGCTTTAGTCGCGGTATTTTTGATTTTGCAGAAGAAGAAGATGATGCGGACTTAATGAAGCCTAGGCGTTTTGCATCTGTTTATCATCTTTTATCGGTTGAAACAAATGTTCGAATTCGTGTAAAAGTATTTCCAAATGATACGAGAATGCCAATTGTTCCTTCAGTGGTGTCCGTTTGGACTTGTTCTGACTGGTTTGAACGAGAGTCATTTGATTTATTTGGCATTCTTTATGAAGGTCATCCCGATTTAAGAAGGTTGTTAACCGATTATGGCTTTATTGGTCATCCGCTACGCAAAGACTTTCCATTGGTTGGAGAGGTTGAGATGCGTTATGATAATGAAAAGAAACGTGTTGTTTATGAGCCAGTTACTATTAAAAATCGAGTGAATGTACCACGAGTTATTCGTGAAGATAAAATTCAATCTGAAGAGCAGGGTGCATAGGAAAAAGTTATGTCTGAAATTCGTAATTATACACTTAACTTTGGCCCTCAACACCCGTCTGCACATGGTGTACTACGCTTGGTATTGGAGTTAGATGGTGAAACGATTGTTCGTTCTGACCCTCATATAGGGCTATTGCACCGTGGCACAGAGAAGCTAGCAGAGTATAAGCCTTACAATCAATCGATTGGCTATATGGATCGTTTAGATTACGTTTCAATGATGGCAAATGAGCATGCTTATGTAAATGCGATTGAAAAAATGCTAGACGTTGATGTGCCTATTCGGGCACAGTATATTCGAGTTATGTTCGATGAAATTACTCGTATTCTTAATCATTTAATGTGGTTAGGTGCACATGCATTAGATATTGGTGCGATGACGATATTTCTGTATGCATTTAGAGAGCGTGAAGATTTAATGGATTGTTATGAAGCGGTCTCTGGTGCCCGTATGCACGCTACGTATTATCGTCCAGGCGGTGTTTACCGAGATTTACCTGATTCAATGCCAAAGCATAAAAAATCGAAGTGGCATTCTGGAAAAAAACTGGATAAATTGAATGAAATTCGTGAAGGAACCTTACTAGATTTTATTGAGTCTTTTACCCAACGTTTCCCTGGTTATGTTGATGAGTATGAAACGTTATTAACCGATAATCGTATTTGGAAACAGCGTACAGTTGATATTGGAATCGTTTCACCTGAAAGAGCATTACAACTTGGTTTTACAGGTCCAATGTTAAGAGGGTCTGGTATTGCTTGGGATTTACGAAAAAAACAACCTTACGAAGTATATGATAAATTAGATTTTGATATTCCAGTTGGGGTGACAGGTGATTGTTACGACCGTTATCTCGTGCGTATACAAGAAATGCGTGAATCAAATAAAATTATTAAACAGTGTGTCGAATGGTTAAATAAAAACCCAGGTCCGGTGATGACTTCTGATGTAAGAGTAGCACCGCCTAAGCGTGAAGACGTCAAAACAAATATGGATGATTTGATTAAACACTTTAAATTATTCACGGAAGGTTACACCATTCCAACTGGTGAAATATATAGTGCCGTTGAACACCCTAAAGGTGAGCTTGGTATTTATATGGCATCAGATGGGGCGAATAAGCCTTACCGATTAAAAGTTAGAGCCCCTGGATTTACCCATATAGCATCATTAGATGAAATGGTAAAAGGGCATATGATTGCGGATGTGGTGGCGATTATTGGTACACAAGATATTGTATTTGGTGAGGTAGATAGATGAATAATAGCCAGAATCTAGCCCAAGAACTTAAAAATAGTGTCATTCAAGGTGACGTGAAAGAAAGAATAGACCGTTGGATTTCACATTATCCAGCAGAGAACAGAAAGTCGGCGCTAATGCCTGCATTGAGAATTGTGCAAGAAACCTGCAATGGTTATTTAACGACAGAACTGATGGATCAAGTGGCAGAGTATTTGAATATTCGCCCGATTGAAGCCTACGAAGTGGCAACTTTTTATTCAATGTATCAGCATAAACCCGTTGGTAGGCACCAAATTTGTTTATGTACTAATTTATCGTGTATGTTAAGGGGTTCTGATGAACTTTTAGAGCATATTAAAGATAAAATTGATGTAAATAATACTGGTGAAGTCTCTCCTGATGGTAAGTTTTCAGTTAGAAAGGTAGAGTGTGCTGGTGCTTGCGCTGGTGCACCAATGATGTGGATTGGTAAAACATATTATGAAAATCTTAATGAAGAATCGATTGATAAAATTTTGGACGATTTGGAGTAATTATGGCTGAAGTTATTCAAAATGAATGTTGTTACCGCATAATTGATCAAGAAAATTCATGGGATATAGAAACCTATGTTGCGAATGGTGGTTATGAAGTATGGAAGAGCATTCTAGCTGGTGATTTAAGCCCAACGGATATTATTGAAGAAGTAAAAGCCTCTAATATTCGTGGTCGTGGTGGTGCTGGTTTCCCTACTGGTTTGAAGTGGAGTTTTATGAATCGCCATGCTCCTGGTCAAAAATATATTGTTTGTAATTCAGATGAATCTGAACCTGGAACGTTTAAAGACCGAGATATTATGCGTTTTAATCCCCATCAATTGGTTGAGGGAATGATGATTGCGGGTTATGTCATCGGTGCTAGTGCTGGTTATAATTATATTCGCGGTGAATTTTGGGAGCCGTATAAACGTTTTACAGGTGCAATAGATCAAGCGAGAGAAGCGGGTTTATTAGGTAAAAATATTCTTAACTCTGATTGGGATTTCGATTTATTTGCTCACCTTGGTGGTGGAGCTTATATTTGCGGAGAAGAAACCGCGTTGCTTGAGTCCATTGAGGGTAAAAAAGGTCAACCAAGGTTTAAACCGCCATTTCCTGCAAGTTTTGGTTTATTTGGTAAGCCAACCACCATTAATAATACCGAAACCCTAGCTTCAATTCCGATGATTTTAGCGAAGGGCGGCAAATGGTTTTCAGACTTGGGTGTGAAGAATGCTGGCGGTACCAAATGTTACGCCGTTTCTGGGCATATTAATAAACCTGGAGCCTATGAAATTCGAATGGGCACACCGTTTGAAGATTTATTAGAGCTTTCGGGTGGGATGTGGAAAAATCGTAAAATGAAAGCGATTATTCCTGGCGGCTCATCAACTGCGGTCATTCCTGCTGAAAATACCGTTGGAATGACTATGGATTATGATTCGATTGCTAAGGCGGGTTCTTTTTTGGGTGCGGGTTCATTGATGATTATGGATGAAACCACCGACATGGTAAAAGCTTTAGAAAGGTTGACTTGGTTTTATTACGATGAGTCTTGTGGTCAGTGTACCCCCTGTCGCGAAGGAACGGGTTGGATGTATCGCGTGGTGCATCGTATTAGACAGGGTAAAGGTCGTCCTGAAGATATTCAATTGTTACGAGAAGTGTCTGGAAAAATCATGGGGAAAGTAATTTGTGGTTTGGGTGATGCAGCCGCGATTCCGGTGGAGAGTTTCTTAAAACATTATGAACATGAATTTCAACATTATATAGAACATGGCTGTAGTATTTTTGATCGCGTATAAACGGGTTTTTAGGTTTAAATATTATGATAAAAATTGAAATAAACGGACAGGTAATTGAAGCTCATGAAGGTGACATGCTAATAGATGTTGCGGATGATGCTCAAATTGCTATTCCTCGTTTCTGTTATCACAAAAAGTTATCTATTGCTGCTAACTGTCGTATGTGTTTAGTGGAGGTAGAGGGTGCTCCAAAGGCATTACCTGCTTGTGCTACACCGATTACTGATGGTATGAAAGTGCAGACAAAGTCGGTAAAAGCGATATCTGCTCAAAAATCAGTAATGGAGTTTTTATTGATTAACCACCCTCTTGATTGCCCGATTTGTGACCAAGGTGGCGAGTGTGAACTACAAGATGTTGCGATGCAGTATGGCGACGATGTTTCGAGGTTTTCTGAAGCAAAGCGTGTCGTTGCCGATAAGAGCATCGGTGCTTTAATTAGTACCGATATGACGCGTTGTATTCACTGTACTCGCTGTGTTCGTTTTGGACAAGAGATTGGTGGCATCATGGAATTAGGTGCAACGGGTCGTAGTGAGTGGATGGAAATTGGTACCTATATTGAAGGCTCCGTTACCTCTGAAATGTCTGGAAATATGATTGATTTATGTCCAGTAGGTGCGTTGACTTCAAAACCTTATCGGTATTCCGCACGTGCGTGGGAATTAAAATCGCATAAAGGTATTTCTCCCCACGATAGTATCGGTTCAAATATTATTCTTCACTCTAAGCAGGGTGAAATCAAGCGTGTTGTACCAGCAGAGAATGAATCAATTAACGAAATTTGGATTTCTGATCGTGATCGCTTTGCTTATGAAGGTATTAATAGTGAAGATAGATTAACCACGCCGATGATTAAAGAAAATGGTCAATGGCGTAATGTTGACTGGGAAACCGCGCTTGAATTTACCGCTAAAAAATTAAAACAGTATTCTGAAAATCCTGATGAAATAGGGGTGCTTGCCGCACCGACAGCGACATTGGAAGAACTCTACCTACTACAGAAAATAGCTCGTGGACTAGGTATTAAAAATACAGAAACACGCTTACGCCAGCAAGATTTTTCATTAGATTCAATGGGTTTTGTTAAGCCTTCTTTAAATCATTCATTTGAAGAAGTTGAAACGCTAGATTCTACGCTCTTGGTCGGTTCTTATTTACGTCATGAGTTGCCGATATTAAATCATCGTTTACGTAAAACTCAGTTGTTAGGTAAGTCTGTTTCAACGGTTAATCCTGAAAACTTTGAGTTTAACTATCAAATTGATAATGAAATCGTTGCGGATGACCTAGTCTCAGAACTTAAACTGATTTTAAAAGCATTAAATGAACCTGAAAGTACCAGTGTCGATAAAGTTTATCATGCCGTTGCTAGTGCATTAAAATCGGGTGATAAGTCCTCGATTATGGTTGGGCAAATTGCACAGATGGATGCTAACTTTAGTGGCATATTACAAGTCACCAGTCAGATTGCTAAAGTGTCGAATTCTGTTTTAAGTGTATTGCCTATTTCTGCAAATGATATGGGTGCTTATATGGTTAATTTCTTACCTGAAAATGGTAAAAATATTCAGCAAATGCTGTCGTCCGATATGAAAGCCTATGTTAATTTATCGCTTGAAGCTGAAAGTGATATTACCAATGGTCAAGTCGCCGTAGAGGCAATGAAAAAAGCAGAATGCGTCATTAATTTAGCGGTATTTGATTCTGAAATACAGCGTGAGTATGCTGATGTGCTACTGCCAATTGCCTCCTTTGCTGAAACAGCAGGCACCTATGTTAATGCAATGGGTATTAAACAGTCATTTAAAATGGCAGTTGACCCTAAAGGCGATTCGAAAGCCGCATGGAAAATATTCCGTGTGTTAGGTAATATGTTGAATTTAGACGGCTTTGACTATACCCACTCGAATCAGGTGTTTGCAGACGTTGAAGACAATAATGAGGGGCTTGACCTGGAAAATATACAAAATAATATCGGGCTGAATAGAGTAACCAGTAACACTCTTGCTGGTAAAACGCCAATGGTTGCTATTTATGATGTCGATTCGATTTCAAGACGTGCCCCAGCGTTGCAACAGGCAAGTGCATCGGTTGCTGAAACCATTATCGCTGATATTCCTGTACAGGAGGTTGGTTAATGTTTGATTCATTACAAGCTTGGCTGTCTGGTTATGTTTTTGACTGGTTAGCGATTTTAATTACTTTATTGGTACAGGCAATTGTTGTTGTCATGCCTGTTATGTTGGCAGTTGCTTATTTAACCTTGGCTGAACGTCGTGTTATTGGTTGGATGCAGATTCGTATGGGACCTAACAGGGTTGGTCCAGTTGGGTTGTTGCAACCGATAGCAGATGCCTTAAAATTGATGAACAAGGAAATTATTTTACCTTCTCAATCAAACATGTACCTATTTGTGCTGGCACCGATTTTTGCAATTGCACCTGCAATCGCAGCTTGGGCAGTGATTCCATTTAATGAAGATGGTGTGGTGGTTTCTGATATCAATGCTGGCGTCTTGTATGTACTGGCAATTTCATCCATTGGTGTTTATGGAATCATTATTTCAGGTTGGGCATCTAACTCTAAATATGCTTTTTTAGGGGCGATGCGTGCCTCAGCACAAAAAATTTCTTATGAAATCGCAATGGGATTTGCTTTAGTAACCGTGTTAATGGTCGCTGACAGTATGAACCTAACCGCAATCGTTGAAGCTCAGCGTGGTGGTATGTGGCACTGGTTATGGATACCTCTGCTGCCTATGTTTGTTGTGTATTTCATTTCAGGTCTTGCTGAAACAAACCGTGCGCCATTTGATGTGGCAGAAGGTGAGTCAGAGATTGTTGCTGGTTTCCACGTAGAGTATTCAGGTATGGCATTTGCGGTATTCTTCCTAGCCGAATACGCAATGATGATTTTGATTTCATTCATGACTGCAATTATGTTC
>CAZQYD010000071.1:0-7656 GCA_964597465.1 uncultured Piscirickettsiaceae bacterium
CTGCTTGGTAGGCTTGTGATTGCGCATCCGTTACACTTTCGCCAAGTGCAGTCACACATATTACCCTACCACCTGCGGTAACAATATCACCATTATCATTGGTAGTCGTCCCAGCATGAAAAACTTTAGTTGTAGTATTATTAGCATCGTCGATGCCTTTTATAACATCACCCTTGCTATAACTGTCAGGGTAGCCGCCTGCGGCAAGCACAACGCCCAATGCAGGGCGGGAATCCCACTTAGCGGTGACACTGTCTAAGCGTTTTTCTACTGCTGCTAGACATAAATCTGCTAAATTTGACTGTAACCTCATCATAATCGGTTGAGTTTCAGGGTCTCCGAAACGGACATTAAATTCTAATACTTTTGGTTGACCATCTTTAGAAATCATTACGCCAGCATAAAGGAATCCAGTAAACGGGGATCCATCTTTTGCCATACCTTCAATAGTAGGCTTAATAACTTCATTCATGATTTTATCATGAATACTCCTAGTCACAACAGGGGCAGGGGTATAAGCACCCATTCCGCCGGTATTAGGGCCGGTATCACCATCATTTTTAGCTTTGTGATCTTGAGATGTGACCATTGGCAAAATGTTTTTTCCATCAGCAATAACAATAAAACTTGCTTCTTCACCCACTAAAAACTCTTCGATAACGACTCTTGAACCAGCATCACCAAATTTATTACCTTCTAGCATGTCCTCAACAGCATTAATTGCTTCTTGCTCTGTTTCAGCAATAATCACACCTTTACCCGCGGCAAGTCCATCGGCTTTGATTACAATAGGTGTTCCCATTTTTTTAATGTAAGCTGAAGCAGAAGAAATTTCTGTAAAAACATCATAAGCCGCAGTGGGAATGTTATGTTTTGCTAAAAAATCTTTTGAAAATGCTTTTGAACCTTCTAATTGTGCCGCTGCTGCATTAGGTCCAAAACACTTTAACCCTGCTTTTTCAAATTCGTCAACAATACCAAGCACTAAAGGGACTTCAGGGCCAACGATGGTAAGGTCAATATGGTTCTCTTGGGCAAAAAGTACCAGGGGGGGTAGGTCATCTACTGCTAGGTTGATGTTTTCAATACCTTCCTCTAGTGCTGTTCCTGTATTACCTGGAGCGACAAATACTTTTTCGACATTATCCGCTTGAATGGTCTTCCAAGCTAATGCGTGTTCACGCCCGCCACTGCCGATGATTAATACTTTCATGTTTGTTCCTTAATGTTTAAAATGACGCATGCCTGTAAATACCATAGCGATGCCATGTTCATTTGCGGCATCGATGACTTCTTGGTCTCGCATAGAACCACCAGGGTGAATCACCGCTGTAATGCCTGCTTTTGCGGCGGCATCAATGCCATCACGGAACGGGAAGAAAGCATCCGATGCCATGACTGACCCCGGCACTTCTAGCCCTTCATCTTCAGCTTTTATGCCTGCAATTTTTGCAGAATAAACGCGGCTCATTTGCCCTGCCCCTACACCAATGGTCATGCCATCTTTGACATAAACAATGGCGTTTGATTTAACATATTTTGCGACTTTCCATGCAAATAATAAATCTGCCATTTCTTTTTCAGTTGGCGTTTTATCACTAACTACTTTTAAATCATCTTCGTTAACCATTCCAAGATCACGGTCTTGAACCAGTAACCCACCCGTTACTTTTTTGTAGTCAAAAGTAGGCAGTTGCATACCAAGTTCACCACAAGCTAATAGGCGTAAATTCTTTTTCGCTTCAATAATTGTTTTTGCTTGGTCTGAAACAGTTGGGGCAATAATCACTTCACAAAACTGACGGTCAACAATCGCTTGAGCAGTTATTGCATCTAGTTCACGGTTAAAGGCAATAATGCCACCAAAAGCAGATGTTGGATCTGTTTTGAATGCCTTGTCGTAGGCATCAAATTGCGAAGCACTGATTGCTACACCACATGGATTGGCGTGTTTTACAATCACGCAAGCGATTTCACTAAAGGTTTTCACCAACTCAAGCGCTGCATCGGTATCTGCGATGTTGTTAAATGACAGGGCTTTACCTTGCAGTTGTTCAGCGGTTGAAATGGAGTTTTCAGTTAAATTGTTTTCGGTATTAATTTCAGTATAAAAGGCCGCTTTTTGATGAGGGTTTTCACCATAACGCATGGTTTGTTTTAGGTTAAACTGGTTGTTGAATGTTCTTGGGAAGTCGGTTTCATCAGAAAACATTGTGCCAAAGTAATTTGCAATCATGCCGTCATAACGAGCGGTTTGTTCAAAGGTTTTAATCGCTAAATCGAAACGAGTAGCATGGCAAAGTTGCCCTTCGTTTTTTGTTAATTCAGCTAAAATATTAGCGTAATCATCAGGATTAGTGACCACCGCAACATCTTTGTGGTTTTTAGCCGCAGAACGCAACATCGTAGGGCCACCAATATCAATGTTCTCGATAGCATCCTCTAGCGAACAATTTTCTTTAGCAACCGTTGCTTCAAATGGATACAGATTAACAACAACCATGTCGATAGGCTTAATACCGTGTTCAGTCATTATTTTATCATCTTGCCCGCGACGACCTAACAATCCACCATGAATTTTTGGGTGTAAAGTTTTAACACGTCCGTCCATCATCTCAGGAAAACCTGTGTATTCAGAAACTTCGGTAATTTTTAATCCAGCGTCAGAAAGCACTTTATAAGTTCCTCCCGTAGAAAGGATTTCGATATTATGGGCGGTAACAAGCTGTTGAGCAAATTCTAAAATACCTGTTTTATCAGATACACTAATTAAAGCACGGCGGACGGGTTTCATTAAAAATGACTCCAAAATTATTGATTCCAAATCCAAAAGTATGGATTCGGGGTGATGATTTTATTTTTTAATTTTATACTGTTGGATTTTTTTTCGTAGAGTATTACGGTTAATTCCTAGTATTTCTGCGGTTTTTGTTTGATTATAATCGGTTCTATTTAGCACAAATTTAACCATTGGCTCTTCAACTTGGCTAGTGACCATCTCATAAACATCAGAAGGCGTTTCATGTTCTAACATTGTAAAATACTCTTCTAAGCATACTACTACCATCTCGCTTAGAGTGTGAACCGAATTGTTTTTATTGCTAATTGTTGTTTTTTGCAAAATATTGACCAATTAAATCTAGTTGTTGTTGAGAGCTTTCTAATGTATTAAATTTTTTGCGTAGTGCAGAGCCATTTTGTAAATATTGGCAATACCAACCGACATGTTTTCTAGCAATTCGATAACCAGTTTTTTCACCGTATAATGTATATAGTCCATTTAAATGTAACGTTATGGTACGTTTAAATTCAGACAATGACGGTTTTGCAAGCTGTTCGCCTGTTTTTAAATAGTGGCTTGTTTCCCTAAAAATCCACGGGTAACCTTGTGCAGCTCGACCAATCATTAAGCCGTTGCTAGCCGTGTATTTTAATACAAATTTAGCTTGCTGTGGAGAGCAAATGTCGCCATTTGCGATAACAGGTATGTTAATAGCTTGCTTTACTTGTTTGATAGTTTGGTATTCTGCCTTGCCATTAAACTTATCCGCACGGGTTCTCCCGTGAATTGTTATCGCTTTCAAACCTAATTGTTCCGCAAGCAAAGCAATTTCTAACGCATTTATATTTTCAGCATCGGTGCCCGTCCTAATTTTGACGGTAACAGGAATCTCAACCGAATCAACCAACGCAGAAAATATTTCTGCAACCAATTTGGGTTTTGCCATTAAAGCCGAACCAGCGACAACATCGCAGACCTTTTTAGCAGGGCACCCCATGTTTAAATCAATTACTTGCGCTCCTTTTGAGGCTTGCCAAACCGCCGCTTTGCTTAATTCTTTAGGGTTTGTACCAAGTAGCTGTACAATGCGTGGAGATTTTTCTTCAGTAGATGCGTGACGAGAAGATGATTTTGCTGATTCCCATAACGATTCTTTAGACGCTACCATTTCAGATACCGCATAATCCGCGCCTAGGTTTCGGCAAATATCACGGAATACAATATCTGTTACGCCTGCCATAGGGGCTAGAGCAAGGGTTGGTTTGTCAGCGTTTAATAAGTCTAGCATCTATTTTTTTAAAAAACTAAGTTGTGACCAGTCATCTAAATCATTTTGTTCAATAAACTGAAAACCTTCGTTTTGATAAAACTGAATGAGGTCGCTTGCTTGGGTTTCTAATAAACCAGACAAAACTAGCGTAGCCCCTTGTAAGGTACGTTTTTTAAACTCGGGTGCGAGTTCTTTTAACGGTCCCGATAAAATGTTAGCAAGTAATAAATCAACGGGTTTTTCAGAAAATTTTTCCACTAAATTAAATTGGATATCTGCCTGATTGCGACGACTATTTTCAATGCTAGCCGTAATCGCCTGCGGGTCAATATCCGTTCCTGAAACTTTACTAGCACCTAATTTATGCGATGCTAATGCCAAAATACCTGAACCACAACCATAGTCAATTACCGTTTTGTTTTTAGGAGGGTGCTGGTCAAGCCAAGTTAAACAAAGCGAAGTCGTCGGGTGTGTGCCTGTACCAAACGCTAACCCAGGGTCTAAAAATAAATTAATGGCATTCGGGTTCGATTTGTTTGGTAGTTCTTTTTCCGCTACCCAACTTGGGATAATCCAAAGATTATCACCAAACTGCATCGGTTTAAACTGATCCATCCAAGCACGAACCCAATCTTTATCTTCTAGTTGCTCAATAGTAAATTGGCTTTTATTTAATTCGGGAGTGATTGAAGAAATTAACTCAATAATAGGGTTAGTATCAACCTCCGCATCATACAAAGCCGTTACTTTAGTTTGTCGCCAAATTTCCGTTGCCCCTATTTCAGGCTCATAAATAGGTTGATCTAACGCATCTGAAAAAGTGACTGAAGCCGCATTCGCTTCCATAAAAGCATCACTTAACGGTTCAGCAAGCTGTTCCGTAACGATTGCATTAATTTTAATCCAAGGCATAGTTCTTCCTTGTTAATGTTTTAAATTAGGGGGAAGTTTCCAAGCGGTAACTTGGAAACAGAGAGAGGTTAAACTAAATGTTCCAATCTATGCTCTAAATAATGAATATTTTTTTGACCTTCACAAAAACCTGGGTCGTTCATGATTTCTTTTTGCATATTGATATTGGTCTCTATGCCTTGAATAACAAGCTCTTGCAACGCCATATCCATACGGCGAATAGCTGTTTCACGATCAGAGCCGTGGCAAATTAGTTTGCCAATCATCGAGTCATAATGTGGTGGAACAGGGTAGCCAGTATAAATGTGTGAATCCCATCTGACTCCAAACCCACCTGCTAAATGTAATCTTTCGATTGTACCTGGTGATGGTATAAAGTTTTTAGATGGATTTTCTGCATTAATACGGCACTCAATGGCATGACCCGTTATTTTTACATCTTCTTGTTTGATAGTTAAAGGTTTACCCATTGCCACTTCGATTTGAGCTCTGACCAAGTCAATCCCCGTTACCTGCTCGGTAACCGTGTGTTCAACTTGCAAGCGAGTGTTCATTTCAATGAAATAAAATTCACCATTTTCATATAAAAACTCAAATGTTCCTGCACCGCGGTAGCCAATTTCGAGACAAGCTTTTACGCAAGACATACCAATGCGTTGGCGTTGTTCTTCGGTAATACCTGGGGCAGGGGCTTCTTCCACCACTTTTTGGTGGCGACGCTGCACTGAGCAATCTCGTTCACCAAGATGGATTGCGTTGCCTTGTCCGTCTGCTAAAATTTGAATTTCAACATGACGAGGATTTTCTAAAAATTTTTCCATGTAAACTTCAGGATTGCCAAAGAAATTCCCTGCTTCTGATTTGGTTAAGGCAATGGACTTTGCAAGGTTCGATTCTGTGTGTACCACACGCATACCACGACCGCCACCGCCACCAGAAGCTTTGATGATAATTGGATAGCCTATTTTTTTAGCAATTCGTTTGTTTTCAACATCATCTTCACCAAGTGGACCGCCAGAGCCAGGAACAGTTGGTACGCCTGAAGCGACCATTGCTTTGATTGCCTGTACCTTATCGCCCATAATTCGGATTGTTTCTGCTTTCGGGCCAATGAAAGCAAAACCACTTTCTTCAACACGCTCTGCAAAATCTGCATTTTCAGATAAAAAACCATAGCCAGGGTGAATTGCTTCGGCATCGGTAATCTCTGCCGCCGCAATAATAGCCGGCACACTTAAATAACTGTCAGCAGAACTAGCAGGGCCAATACAGACGGACTCATCAGCTAATAAAACATGTTTTAAATTTGCGTCTGCTTCTGAATGAACAGCAACGGTTTTAATGCCCATTTCTTTACAGGTTCTTAAAACGCGTAGGGCAATTTCGCCACGGTTAGCAATTAATATTTTTTCAATCATTTTAATTTACCGTCCAGTATCATTCGATAACAAATAAAGTTTGACCAAATTCAACAGGGTCAGCGTTTTGAACAAGAATGCGTTTAATTGTACCCGAAACCTCTGCTTCAATTGGGTTCATGATTTTCATCGCTTCAATGATACAAAGCGTATCGCCAACCGAAACTTGATCACCAACCGAAACAAACGGTGGGGCATCAGGAGAGTTAGCAGAATAAAAACTACCAACCATTGGTGATGTAACTTGTGTGCCAGAAATTTCTTCAGCGGCAGGAGCCGATTCAGTAGATGAAGCCGTCGGCATCGCCAGAGGTGTAGATGCAATAGGAGCAGCTTGTGCAACGGGAGTAGAAGCAAATACTTGCTCCTTATTGCGTGTGATACGAATATTACTTTCACCCTCTTTAATTTCTATTTCAGCGATGTCTGATTGTTCTACTATTTCTATTAGTTTACGAATTGAACGGATATCCATGTATTTTTCCTAATGTTTAACTATTTATTGTTTAATTTTATCGACGGCGGCGGCAAGGGCAAGTTGGTAGCCGATGGTACCAAGCCCTGCAATGACGCCCTCTGCTATGTCTGAAAAATAAGACTTTTGTCTAAACGCTTCTCTTTTATGGATGTTTGATAAGTGTACTTCAATAAAAGGAATGTTAACCGTGCTAATTGCATCACGAATCGCTACGCTAGTGTGGGTGAAGGCGGCAGGGTTGATGATGATGAAATCAATATCGTCTATAGCATCATGAATACGATCAACAATTTTATGCTCAGCATTGCTTTGAAAATTATACAAGCGAACTTCATATTCATCAGCAAGGGTTTCAAGTTCAGAAATGATGTCTTCAAGGGTTTCATGACCATAAATCTCAGGTTCACGACGACCTAACATATTTAGGTTGGGACCATTGATAACGAGAATGTTTGTCATAATTAAAACCACGTTTGAATAATGTAGCTAAATTATAACGTAAATAGATAACTAAATACTGGAACTTGCAGAAAATGTAATGAAAATAGCTGAACGGTTACGAACGGTTAATTTCGAATAAGAGTAACCAGTTTTTGAGTAAAAAGTGCCCAAGGGGGTAGTTCCAGGTAAACTACTGAAACTAACCGCACTTGATGAGACAGATTGTCGTTATAATGTTTTTATTCGTGATGCTTTTAACTGTCGCCTGAAATGCCTTTGTTAGGTTTTTTATGAAATTACTGGCTCTTCTCCGCTTTGTTGAGTGAAAAAAATACCTATACCCATAATAAACTGT
>CAZQYD010000072.1:0-7454 GCA_964597465.1 uncultured Piscirickettsiaceae bacterium
TCAGACTTAGAAACCAATGATTTCTTAGTGTCGGCGATGGGTAATAAAAAAACAGGGCATGGTTTTGGCTTTATGTCGGTTGAGCAACAAACGCTAGCTAAACAAACCTCAAGTTTTAGAGGGCATGGTGTTTCTCAGCATCCATTACATCCTAGTCATGTCATAATGTATGGTCGCCGACCTGGGAATATGGCGATTGTGACCGATGTTTTACAGAATAGAATGGTTAATAGTTTTAAAATAGCGAAAAACCGTTTTTTTTATGGTCATGGCTGTTTTAGTGCTGATGGTAAAACTTTATTTACCACTGAGGGCGATTCAACAACCGGTGAAGGTAAAATAGGCATTAGAGATTCGATTAGCTATCAACAGTTAGGAGAATTTGAAACCAGTGGTATTGGTCCGCATGATATGACCATTATGCCAGACGGTAAAACACTGGTGGTTGCCAATGGCGGTATTTTAACTCGCCCAGAAACCGGCAGAAAAAAACTAAATTTGCCTGAAATGATTTCAAATTTAACTTATATTGATACTTTTACAGGTAAAAAAATAGCTGAGTTTAGAGTACCTGAACCGAAAGCCAGTATTAGGCATTTAGATATTGCAAAAGACGGTACGGTTGCGATTGCAATGCAGGTACAAAGATCAGCAATGGGTAGTGAAAACGCGGTACCATTAGGGGCAATTCATAAACCAAGTGGCGAAATTCAATTGTTAACAGAACCTAGTCGTTTAATTACTGCCATGAATGACTATATGGGTAGTGTAGCAATTAATGAAAAGTCTCGTATTGCAGGATTTACCAGTCCACGAGGTGATATCGTCGGGTTTTGGAATATTGATAGTCTTGAATTTGCAGGATATCACCAGTTGCATGATGTCTGTGGCATTGCGGTTAACAGTAAACAAAATTTTATGATAAGTAATTCGGTTGGTGAAGTAAGAGAATTGGACGGAGTAACACTTAAGGAGAATAAACAACGCCGAGTTCTTCATAAAAATTCGCCTTGGGATAATCATATGTTAAATATATCAGTGTAGTTTATAGTTTAAATAGTAAGGGAAAGACATGAAAAAAATATTAGTATTAACCGTTAGTTTATTTTTAGCTTCATGTGGTGGAGATAGAGGGAAAGATACGGTTGAGAAAAATCAAGCAAATATAGTCAGTATAGAAAAAGCACAGCAGTCTTTAGTAAAAAATCAAATTTTACCAGATGTTCGTGCATTTTTAACTGCTTCAACGGATTTTAAAAACCAAGCAACTGAGTTTTGTGGAACGAAAGTGGCAGGCAAGTTAACAGAACTGCAAGCAAAGTTTAAAACGCTTTCTACTAGTTGGCATCGTATCGAGATGTTTAATTTTGGGCCGATTAATGATGACGTGTTTTCGCCTAAAACTGATGCCATTTATTATGCCATTAATAATGCCAAAATCAACACAACCAGAACATTTGTAGACGGTAATTTAAGTACAATAAGTGACATTAATTTTTCATCTCAAGGGCCTAGAAAAAGAGGCTTATTGATGCTTGAGGTTTTATTATTTGAAACAGCCGTCTCTAAAAATCAACAAAAAAATAAAATAGTCGAAGACTATATAAATAATGCTGGTAAGTGTTATCTATTAAAGGGGTTTGCTTCTTTGATGCAATCTGATGCTCAATATATTGATGATGGTTGGAATATTCAGCATAGAGCTAGCACAAAACCGTTTAAAGAAATATATTTATCAGGAACTTTAATTAATAGTTCCAGCTCTTTAATTACTTTGTTAAAAGAAATTCAAGTTTATTTAGATTATATCAAGGCTAGGAGTGTCATCACAAAAACAGCAACCTTATCAGGGATAAGTTACGATAATGCTTCTGCTGTCGTTGAAGCGGTAGATGATTTATTAAATGGTAGCGGTGGAGAGGATAGTTTTTTCGCTATAATGAAAGAGACTGGTAATGAAGACTCCGTTAATATGGTTAAAGCTAATATTGCGACAGCAAAGCAAGCTCTTCTTGATAAAGATGCGGATACTTTTAGTGCAACAATGGGTCAACTAGACGGTAATTTTAAAAGACAAATAGCATCTGCACTAGATGTTAGTTTAGGACTTAACTTCTCAGATGGAGATTAAAAAAGTGAATTATCGAATGAAAAAAACAATGTTATTATCCTCTATACTTGCAGTTATGTCCGTTTCTATGGTGGCTAAAGCAGAAACAGATCAACAACGCATTCAAAACTTAGAACAAAAAGTAGAAGCTCTTGTTGAAATGGTTGAAAGTCAGTCAAGTAGCGTAAAAGAAAATAAAGTACATCTTGGTGGTTACGGTGAAATACATATTAACCAAATAAAAGATGAAAGCAATGAGTTTAGAGGACTTGATTTTCACCGTATGGTGGTATTTATTGGTTATGACTTTTCAGATACCGTTCGTTGGGTTTCTGAAATCGAAATTGAACATGCGACAGCCAGTGCTTCAACCGCTGGTATGGTCATCGTTGAACAAGGCTATCTTGAATTTGACTTTGGTAGTGCAAGGGATAAATATTTAAAAACAGGTATTATTTTAATGCCAGTTGGTATTGTTAATGAAACTCATGAACCAGCTGTTTTTTATGGAATAGAGCGTCCAATTATTGAATCTACTATCCTACCTTCGACTTGGTGGGGTGCTGGGATAATGTTTACACAAAAATTTAACTCAGGGCTTAGCTATGACTTATTCTTGTCTGAAGGTCTAAAAACAAGGATTGACGACCCTTTTAATATTAAATTTGGTAAACAAAAAACAACCTCTAAACCAGGTGATGGAGGTAAAGCTGCAATTTTTGATTTAGCGGTAACGGCTAGAATTAAATATACAGGTATTGCAGGGTTAGAATTATCAGCATATACTCAATATCAACCAGATTTAGACCAAAGTGCAGAAATTTCATATGCTGACTCTGCCACTATGTTCGGTGCTCATGCTATTTATCAGTTTGATGACTTTACAGTGACTGGTTTATATGCAGGCTGGAAACTTGATGGCGATATGGCAAAAGCTGCCGAAAAAGATTCACAAACGGGTGGTTATGTTGAGTTAAGCTATAAACCAACTGAAAAAATTGGTGTGTTTGTTCGTCAAAGCCAGTGGCAAAAGAAAACCGATGAGCAAGCAACACAAACCGATGTTGGTGCAAACTATTGGCCGTTACCAAATGTAGTATTTAAAGCAGATTTCCAAATCATGAATGAGTTTGCAGGTAGAGATACCAATCGAAATATACTTAAAAAAGCCACCGCGTTTAATCTAGGTATGGGTTATCATTTTTAATTTATCTTTGTGGTAGATAGGTCGCAGGCGTTGCTGTTGGTTTTGCAGGGACTTTTGTCGTTGCAAAAATAATAAGCTTGTTTATTTAGAATATTACCTTGTCTGCTCAGCTCTGCTTCTTTAGTTATCTTGGTAACTAGAAAAAAGTTTTTAAAACTAATGCGATGATTCCACCTAAAATGAATGTTAGCATTAGTCTGTGCATTTTTAGTTCAGAATCGATTTTAGAGAATCTTTGATCTAGATCAGCAATTGCTTTAGCTGCTTCCCTAGATTTGCTTTCTGAAGCTCCTGCTTCAAATAAGTGCATCATATAATTCAGAAACCATCATGCTCATTTTTTATTATCCTTAGTTTTGGTTTATTTTACATTAATTAAACTAGTTAAAACAAAATTTTGCAACATCGTCAAGGTGTTTTACAAAGTGTATTGTCATATCTTTTTGTAAGTAATCGGCTAATTCGTTAAAGTCTTTGCGGTTTTCTTCTGGCAAAATTAAGGTGTTTATTCCTATTCTTTTTGCGGCAATCAATTTTTCTTTAATGCCGCCGACAGGTAAAACCATTCCCGTTAAGCTTAGTTCACCAGTCATGGCGAGTGGTTGTTTTATTTTTTCATTTTTAGCAAGTGATAGTAGGGCGATTGCCATGGCAACACCAGCGCTTGGCCCATCTTTTGGGGTAGCTCCGTCTGGGATGTGTAGATGAATGAAGGCTTTGTCGAAAAACGCTAAATCAGCTTGGTATTTTTTTAAGTTGGCGTTGATGTAGCTGTAAGAAATCTCAGCAGACTCTTTCATAATGTCGCCAAGTTGTCCTGAAAGTTTTAAACCACGGTTGTTGGTGTGAATTTTACTGGCTTCAATGGTGAGGGTTGCACCGCCCATTGATGTCCAAGCTAGCCCCGTCACTGTTCCTATTTGTTGGTTAATTTTTTCGGGGGTAAACCTTGGTTGACCGAGTAGATTTTCTAAATCTTTAACGCCAACGGTTGTTTTGTCAATTTTTTCCGTGACGAATTTTACGGCAAGTTTTCGGATTATTTTTGCCAGTTGTTTTTTTAGATTACGTACGCCTGCTTCTCGTGCGTAGCCATTAACTAGATGCTTTAGCGTTGCAGGCGAGAATTTAACTTGTTGTTTTTTAAATCCTGCTTCTTTAAGTAAATTAGGCAGTAGATGGCGTTTTGCAATCTGAATTTTTTCTTCAGTAATATAACCAGCCAGGTGAATGGTTTCCATGCGGTCTAATAGTGGAGCAGGAATGCTGTCAAGTGTATTGGCAGTACAAATAAATACGGTCTTTGATAGGTCGAAGCGTATGTCAAGGAAATGATCTAAGAAATCATGGTTTTGTTCTGGGTCAAGCACTTCTAGTAAAGCTGATGCAGGATCACTTTGATAGGAGGAACCAATTTTATCGATTTCATCTAGCATAATCACTGGATTAGCGGTTTGCGTATCTTTTAAGGCTTGAATGAACTTGCCCGGCATGGCTCCGATATAGGTTCGGCGATGCCCTTTTATTTCCGCTTCATCACGCATTCCTCCAACTGAAAAACGATAAAACTTACGCCCCATGGTATCAGCAATCGATTTTCCGATAGAGGTTTTACCAACCCCTGGTGGACCAACGAGACAGATAATTGAGCCCGATATTTCGCCTTTCATTGCTCCGACGGCTAAAAATTCTAGAATTCTATTTTTTACATCTTCTAAACCATCATGTTTTTTATCAAGGATTTTTTTGGCACGTTTTAGGTTGTATTTATCCTTAGAAAACGTTTGCCAAGGTAGTTGTGTTGTCCAGTCTAGCCAGTTTCGGGCGACAGCATATTCGGGAGAGTGTGGTTCAAGCATGCTGAGTTTTTCAAGTTCTTCGGTTATTTTTTGGGTGGCTTCATCTGTTAAGGTTAATTTTTTGATGCGTAGTTCAAACTTTTCAACATCGGCTGTTTGATCATCTTTGACAATACCGAGTTCGTTGTTAATTTCTTTGAGTTGTTGACGTAAAAAATAATCTCGTTGTTGATCGGCAATTTCACCATCGACTTTTTCACGCAGGTTGAATTGTAATTGGGTGACTTCTAGTTCTTGGTCAAACAGCTTTTGAACTTTTTCTAGCCGTTCAGAAATCGATAAAGTGTCTAAAACATCTTGTAAATTTTCATTTTCAGAGGTCGTTAAGCTGGCTGCAAAATCGGCAAGTTGCGGAGCATCTGTGGCACTATATCGATTTAAAAAGTATTTAAGTTCTTCACTATATAACGGATTTAACGGCAATAATTCTTTAAACGCATTCATTATCGCTAATGCATAGGCTTTGGTTTCAATTTCTGTTCCATCATCAATGTCCTTGGGGTAGTTTACTTTGGCTTGAAATGGCTCTTTGTCTGAAATCCAATCGTCAATTTCAAAGCGACAAATTCCTTCCGCAACTAGTTGAATGTAGTCTTCTTTGAATTTAGGTTCATGAATTTTGACGAGCGTACCTGTTTGACAAAAATCATTTTGTTTGGCATTTTGTTGGTCATCGGTATTCACAAAAATAATACCGATATGTTTTTGTTTGTTGTCCAACACGGTACGAATGGTGTTTTCCCATAAATCTTTACTCAGCATGACTGGCAATGTTTGCCCTGGAAAAAAAGGGCGATCTTTGACGGGTAATAAAAACAACTGTTCTGGTAAAGCATTGCCCGCCTTAATCAGTTTGCTCAGACGCTTTTCTATTTTTTTGACTAGCTGCTCTTTATCGACAATCTCTTCACCATCGATTGTAATTTCGATACTTTCTTCAACAGACGTTTCATAATCGTTTTTTGGGTATTCATTTAAGTCATTAAAAGCGATTTCTTCAAATTCTTTGTTTTTATCAGTCATTCGTTTTACTATTCTGTTTAAATATATATAAGCGTATAAATAGTGACAAAATTACAAAATTCAAGGACTGGACAAGTGAATACAGCAAAAATTGGTTTTATTACCGTATCGGATAGGGCAAGTCGTGGAGAATATGAGGATTTGGGTGGTCCCGCTATGCAAGAGTGGATAAGAAAAGCACTATCAACTGATTGGCAAGCTGTAGCAGAAGTGATTGCAGATGAGCAAGATTTGATTGAGGATACGATTAAAAAAATGGCGGACAAACAAGGCTGCTCTTTAATTGTAACAACTGGAGGAACAGGTCCTGCAAAGCGTGATGTGACGCCCGAAGCAACCGCCAATGTTTGCGATAAAATTTTAGATGGCTTTGCTGAACAAATGCGTGCAGTTTCTTTACAGTACGTACCCACTGCGATTTTATCACGTCAAATTGCAGGCACAAGAGGTTCATGTTTGATTATTAATTTGCCAGGCAAGCCGTCTGCGATTAGTGAGTGTTTGGCAGCTGTTTTTCCTGCCGTTCCTTATTGTATTGACTTAATTGAAGGTGATTATTTAGAAACGGACGAATCCTTTATTAAAGCCTTTCGTCCAAAACATGCGGTGAAAAAATGAGTAATTTTAATTATCAATATGAAGGTCTTGAATCGGTAACGGATTTTATTCGCTGGGGAGGAACGTTGTTTCAAAAGACTGATTTGTTTTTTGGGCATGGTACTGACAATGCTTTTGATGAGGCAAAAACCTTAGTGTTTTTTGCATTGAATTTATCTTGGCAATCGCCAGAGTATCTGTTTTCCTCACGCTTAACACATTACGAAAAAGAAGCCGTAACCGAATTATTTCGCCGTCGTATTGAATCCAGAAAACCAGCTGCGTATTTAACAGGCGAAGCTTGGTTTGCAGGCTTGAAATTTATTGTCAATGAGTCAACATTAGTTCCGCGTTCGCCGATTGCGGAGTTAATTGCTCAGGATTATCGTCCGTGGGTTGAACCAGAAGAGGTTACGCATATTTTGGATATGTGTACAGGATCGGGTTGTATTGGAATAGCCAGTTTACAAGCCTGCCCGAATGCAATCGTGGATTTGGTTGATTTGTCGGAGGATGCTTTGAAAGTTGCTCAACAAAACATCGAAAAGTTCCAACTACAAGACGTAGCAACGGCGATAAAATCAGATTTATTTAGCAATTTAGCGGGCAAAAAATATGACTTGATTGTGTCCAACCCTCCTTATGTCGATAAAATTGA
>CAZQYD010000073.1:0-6385 GCA_964597465.1 uncultured Piscirickettsiaceae bacterium
ATTAGTCATGTCTGCTAAATAAAACTTTATGATAACGAGGTTAAACCTGACACTTAACAACTAAGATTATTTTTAGTGGCTATCTGCAATTTTTTGCACTGCTGGATAATTGGTTTTTCCAGTTCCTAAAATAGGAATTTCTTCTACCAAGATAATTGTTTTTGGAATCAACAACTCAGACACACCTGCTTCTTTAGCGGCTTGCATAACACTTTGACGATTAAGCTGTTCATCATTAGTGATTAAGATTAATTTTTCACCACGGCGTTCATCTGCGACAGCAACCACCACATTATGACCTTCTGGGCTAGATTTGTTGATATAGGACTCGACCCCTGTTAATGAAATCATTTCACCAGCAATTTTCGCAAAACGTTTTACTCGCCCTACAATCGTTACAAAACCGTGCTCATCTACTTCAACAATATCACCGGTATCATACCAACCGTCCTCGAGAGGTTTAATTTCACCGGGATTATCTGCCATCAGATAACCTTTCATGATATTCGGGCCTTTTATTAGTAGGCAGCCACCATTTTTAATGCCGTCAACAGGAATAATTTTATGCTCCATTGCTGGCACGAACTGCCCTACCGTGTTAGTTTTATATTTCTGCGGAATGTTAACTGCCACTACTGGCGTAGCTTCCGTGGTTCCGTAACCTTCAAAAATCATGGTATTAAATTTATCCATATACAAACTTTTTGTCTCAGGACGTAATCGTTCTGCACCCGCAACCATTGCTTTTAAACTATAAAAATCGTATGAATCTGCTTTTTTAGCATAACCATTAAAGAAGGTATCTGTACCAAAAACTATTTTACTGTTTCGATGATAAATTATTTCTGGAATCGCTGCATAGTGTAAAGGAGATGGATAGGTGAATACTTTTGCTCCCGTTAGAATTGGCCAAAGTGTCCCGGCTGTTAAACCAAAGCAATGGAATCCTGGTAGGGCGTTAAAAATTTCTTCTTCGGGGTGTAGTGTTAGCATGGCTGCAATTTGGGCGATATTACTGTTAAAGTTTTTGTGAGTCAACACCACGCCTTTTGGCACTCCTTCAGAGCCAGAGGTAAACAAAATCACTGCTTCATCATCTTCATCTGTTGCGTAGCCTGGCAGGTGCTTAGGTTTGGTTATTAGGGCATGAAGTTTATTAACAAGACTAATGCTTTCTTTAACGTCTTCTAGATAAATAAAACGAATATCGATTGATTCCAGTGTTTCAATCACCGATTGTAATTCAAATACTTCAACAAATTTTCGAGAGGTAATTACGGTTTTCAGTTGTGCGGTTTGGCAAGCAGATTGTAGCGGCCCAACCCCCGCGGTAAAATTCAGCATCGCTGGCGAATGGTTAAATGCTAGCAATGAAAAGAAGGTAACTGGCATTCCCGCTACGTTAGGTAATAAAACACCCGCTCGCTTTTCATCGCCTAAAATTTTATGCAATTTTCTGCCCAGCACATAGGAGCCCATCATAATTTTTTTACGGCTAAGTTGAACTTGATTAAAATCTTCTACGCAAATTGCTTTTGCATCATATTCTTGATTGGCGATTGCTAAGGATTTAAAAAGAGAGCAAGACCGAACTTTTGCGTAATATTTTGCATCACGTAAAATGGTATAAATTTCATTTTTAAAGAAATCGTGCTTACGTTGTCCTTTAAAATCTACTGGACAAGTTATTTTGTGCGGCGGTAAGACCGTTAAGGTTATTTTTGGAAAATTCTGTCTTTTAGTTGAAATCATCGTGCCGTCTAAATACGAAAATTTAGATTTTTCCGCTCCATCAATATAAATCGGCAAAATAGTCGCTTTTGCATTAGAAGCAATCATTCCAGTGCCTTCATAGACTTTCATTAAATGACCTGTACGGGTAATTCTGCCCTCTGGAAACATCATGCAATGCTTGCCTTTGCCAAGTTCTTTTATTACTTTCTTAGCGGCTAGAGGATTATAAAAATCAACTTCAATTGTTTCTACTAAACTGAGTAACCATTTTTCGTACCATTTATTAGTATGCTCGCCTGAGACCATAAACAAGGTATCACCTGGTAGAAAAGCGGCAATCAACATCCCGTCCAACAAGGAAACATGATTCGCGATAATTAACATCGGTTCACCCGATTTATCTACTTCATGATAATGCTCCAGCCCTTTAATTTGTGCTTTAAAAAAAAATTTAAATAATAGTCTAAATAGAAACTTCATTTTTTACTCGCTTGATATAAACATTAAAAACCAAAAAGGCAATCAAATTTAAAACCGATATTACTGTCAATATACCGATTAAATTCCAATTTATCATATAAAAAAACAGGATTAAAATGGCAGAAACCACCATGAACACTGCATTGATAATATTATTAACCGCCACCACTCTAGCACGCGAACCCAGTGGAGTTTGTACCTGTAATAGGGTGTAAAGTGGCACGATATACATACCACCAAAAATAGAAACCGCCGCCAACATTACCAGCGTCATCACCGCAGGAAGGTTGAAAAAAAAGTCTGCTAATCTTAAAGGTTGCTCTGTCATGACAACCAACCCTAACGCCATATTGGCTAGCCACATTGCAACTGAAATCCCAAGCAATAACAGGGCAAGCCATTTAATATCTGCTAACGACCTAACGGTTACTTTTAACCGATTTACAATCAAAGCACCCAGTGCAATACCAACTGAAAAGATAATCAAAAATAAATGCACCACCTGATTATCGGCAAAAAGAATATCCTTAACCAAGACGGGTATCTGACTTAAATAACTTGCTCCCAAAAACCAAAACCAAGAAATTGCCAACACCGCAAAAAAAGCCTGTCGATACTGACGAACAAACTTTATTTCCTGCCAAGTGGTTACAAAAACATTCCAAGACAATCCCACTTTACTTACAGGTTGCACAGATGGCGGAATAAATAAGCTAAAACCAAATCCCAAAACCGCTAAACTTAAAATCAGTACGGATAAATAAGTCTCGCCACCCTTTAGCATCACTAATAACCCACCTATCACTGTACCCAATAGGATAGCAATAAAGGTAGAGGCACTGAACCAACCATTGCCTTTTAATAATTGATTGCTAGGTAAATGTTCGGGGAGAATCGCGTACTTAATGGGACCAAAAAAAGCAGATTGTAGCCCCATTAAAAATAACACCGCAAATAAAAACGGCAAACTTTGCGTCAAAAAAGCTAATGCTCCCAGTAGCATAATCAGAATTTCAGCTAACTTTATTTTACGAATCAACCAAGTTTTATCATAGCTATCGGCAATCCTGCCCGCGGTTGCCGAAAACAAAAAAAACGGCAGGATAAAAATACCTGCCGCCAGTGTAATCAACATACCAATTTCAGCTGGTGCTTTTGCTAACTTAAAAGACAATAAGATAACCAGTGCATTTTTAAACACATTATCATTCAAAGCACCTAAAAACTGTACCGTAAATAAAGGGAAAAAACGCTTAGTAAGAAACAAGGTTACTGTTTTATGGTTGTATCATTTGCAATTTGTACCGCCGTACCATTTGTTGCGGCAAACGAGACTACCGCTTGTTGCATACCCATAGTGGTTTCTAAACTAGCGGCTGGGCTTAAAATAGAGCCATGGTCTCCCGCTGTAAAACGAATAATACCTTTTGAATCGGTTACCGCACCCGTTCCCGTTACACTATTCAAACCCTGCACACTTGCCCAAGCTTCTGTTCCACCCAGTGGTGCGATATAATTTGGAATCACTTGATCATCGCTCTGTGGATTACCATCACCGACCACTTCTAATAATAAAGTCGGTACGCTAATATCCGCTAACACGCTAATTGGGTCGGCAGAATCAATCACCGCTTGTGCGGCTAATTCAAAACTTGCAAAATCAGCAGAACCTGCTTCAATTCCTTTCTGAGCTAACCCCGCGGCTATTTCAGGGCCAAATGAAGCTGAATTCGTTAAAATATAAGCCGCTTGTGTTCCTGACATAGCAAATGATGCGGTCTTTAAATCTGTTGCAATATTGACAAAACTAGCCCCAACCATTCCGCCTAAAGAATGCCCTAAAAAATGGACATTGTTTTCATCAAAATTGATACCTGTTGCCGTTGCTAACGAGGCTTTTAATTGCACTAAATCAGAGATTGCTTGGCGTAGGTTGTCACGCGTGGTAAGTAAACTTCCTAGCTGTACAAAATGGCGACCAGAAGAATCTACGACGGTATCTGGTGCTAACGCGGTAATTGAACCGTTAGTATCTTGTGTTACAAAATCTAAATCAAAGGTTCTTTCTGTTACCCCATTAAGTCTAAAATCTTTTGCTGAACTCGTTGGCGTAATACCGTGCATCGGCATATCTATCGCAATGGTTGCAAAGCCAATTGCGGCATAGGCATCGGCTACGGCTAACACGGTTGCACGATTCGTGGTGATACCGTGTTGATAAATCACTACGGGACAATTATCGCAACCTGCCGCAGGCGTGGTGGCGATAACGGGAATGGTCACATCGGCGGTTTTTTTAGCGGAATCACCTAATGCAATAGAATAACGACTTAAAATTCCGCCTGTTGCTCCCGCCCATTTTGAAGTTAGTGGAGCAATTGGGTTTTCTGCACTAGGTGCACGCTGATAATAAGGAACGGTTAAGGTTCCGGCAAATATGTTAGCTGTGCCATTAGGCACGCCAGCCGCTGCCGTTGTTAAGCTAGAATCTGCTAATACTAACGAGGTATTCGTCACACCAGCGGTTACTTTATTGATTACATCGGTGGTTGATTGGGTCGAGAAGGTCCAACTCATAATAATTTTATCTCGATCCATTCCTCCACCAGCTACCGTGGCATACGCTAACTGTGCTTGAGTTAATTGACGAACGGGTTCTAGTTTTAGTGCCGATGCATCAGGCAAGTTAGCAAACTGACTTTTACCTGCCGAATTAACTAACGCCGTCGGTGATTTCAAATAGGCATAAATTGGGCCGATAATCGCAGAATTTCCATTAACATCGGTTAAATCATTGGTGATAACCACCATATAACTTGCTTTAGCTTGTAATGGTTTTATCGGTGCAATAATTAAGGTTTTACGATCGGCGGTTAAGCTAGGTAAAAAATCAACGCCATAGGTTAGCGGTGAGTCGATTGCTGTGACGGCTTTTGTTGTTGTGTCTGTTAAGACTTTAAAGACTTTTATCGAGTTCATTAAACTGGTTGAATTCATCGCTTTTGATAAACTTATCGACATCACGCCAGAAACAGCAAACCCGTCTAATTCATTTAAACTATTTTTAGGGTCGGCTAGATCCGTTGCATCTTTAACTGGAATGTTTAGCGTACCATCGGTTGAACCTGCAAATAATAAATCGTTTGGAAAAGGTAATTTACCTGTTAAAGGGTCAAAAATGGGTGAACCTTTGGTCTCAACTGCTTGCTCTGTTGTTGGTAGAACAGAATCAAGCGTAATTTCTTGTTTATCGCCACCACAAGCGGCTAATAATGCCGTTGCCATTATTAGGCTAGAAAGTAATATTTGTTTTGTTTTTAATAAATTCTTCATCTCATCTACCCCTAATATTTCCAGACCAATTGCAAGCTAACAATATCGATATTAACACCAAAATCACCTTTTAAAACATGCGAACCCGTGTCGGCATCGGTTGCTTCAATTTCAGGATTGTCGGTCATAATATGAGTGTAGGCAAAGTCTAAATTTAAATCTTTATTAATTTGATAGCCCAAGCCAACCGATAGCCAAGTTCTATCACTATCGGTAATACGAGGCGTTCTTAAATATTTATCTTTAATCGGCGTTTTATCTAATGCAACGCCGGTTCTTAACTGCCAATTATCATCAACTTGATAAGTCATGCCTAATGAATAACGCATACTATCCGTCCATTCTTCTGGTTGCACAGAATCGCCTTTAGCAGGGTTATCAAATTCTATTCTTAGCTCTTCAAATGAAGACCATCCTGTCCAAGACGCATCCGCCAATACTTGCATTTTATTATTAACAGGATAAACATAACTTAAAGATGCTGTTGCAGGCAAGACCACATTAGATTTAATATCAGAATCATCATAAGCATTACTGGTTACATTAGAGGGTAACGTAAATTTTGCTTTGCCTTCTGCATGATGATTAATTTGTGAGCGATAAGAAAAGCCTAATTGACCTGCTTTTTTAAAATCATACATTAAACCAAGGTTGTAACCAAATGCTAACGAAGTAGCTTCAAGATCAGCATAACCATCATTAGTTTGTGGGGTGCTGGTTAAACCAAAATTAATTTTTTGAGTTAGGTTGACCGCTAAATACTGGGCATTTAAGCCAAAACCAACTGAAAAGTTATCATTTATTTTTGACCCACCGGATCTAAGAGTGTCACCCGTGC
>CAZQYD010000073.1:6395-7360 GCA_964597465.1 uncultured Piscirickettsiaceae bacterium
TGTTTGTGTATAAACGGCATGATAACGCCCAACCCAATCATCGTCATATTCAATAGTTGAGCCAAATGGCACGTTAATTCCTAGACCCACATCCAAATCTGCAAACTTAGATTTCCAATAAAAATTAGGTAGCAGGCTCGCCTTAGAAGCGGTTGATTCATCGCCAAATAATGGCGAGGTTGAACCATCTGAGTTTTTAATGTAAGAACCATCATTATTAAACTTTGCCGATGCACCAATTCCATGCACGGCAAAAATAAACTGTTGATCAACATCGGTTATCCCCGCGGCATTAAACCACATAACAGAGGCATCTTCGGTATTCGCCGCCGCGCCAGCATAAGACAAGCCTTGTCCACTTGCAGACTGTTCAATCAATGCAAAACCTGCTGAATGTGCTTGTACTGAAAATAATAACAGCAGTGATAAAGATGGTGCGTAGAGGTTATTCATAAAGAGCCTTATTTTTTAAATAATTCGTTATCCAAACAATGTTAATTCTCTCTTGCTCTAAACGCAAGTTTTTTTGCCACTTGTTTGTAATAATTGCTTGATACATGTCTTGTTCTAATGAATTTAAATAGTTTAATTTTTCCAATGGTTTATCTTGGTCTTTGACCCAAAAAACCTTGTGTTCTAGCAGTGTTTTTTGGTCCATTAGGATGGCATTTGTTTGGGGGAAATGTTTTTTAAACTGATTGAGAATTTTAAAACCATCTGCATCAATATCACCCCAGTAATATAGCGGTAGTTTGTTTAAACTTTGCCAGTTTTTCCAATCTTTAAAACCATAACCTTTGCCAAAAATAATTAAGCTGTTGTTCATTTTTGGAAAGGCTAAGAAGTTCACTTTATTTTCGGTAATAAAGATTTTTTCAATACCCATTTTAATTAAATCAAGTTTAAACAATTCTGGATGCTTTTTGTAACTTGCGTAACTTCTTCTTTTTTAACTGTTCTTTCTT
>CAZQYD010000074.1:0-7263 GCA_964597465.1 uncultured Piscirickettsiaceae bacterium
CGGCCGCCGAGTAGTCGGCGGCGGCGTAGGCGTTGGCGGCGGCGTAGGCAGCGTCGGCGTAGTCGGCGTAGGCGGCGTAGGCGGCGGAGTTGGCGTCGGATTGTAGTGTTCGCTTTGCTTTTACATTATCTTGGTTGGAGATATAAATCCATGCTGCCGCTAACCTCTTAAAATAGATACCATAAAATCGGTCTAATTTGCCTCTATTCTTAACGGCTAAACTTGGTAGTTGCCAAGCTAAGCGTAATGCCGAACGAATCGCAAAGATAACTTTATCTTCAGGGCTAAGTTTATTTAAAATAGGTATTAAATTGCTTTTGAATTCTTCCCTGTCAATTTTCTTTTCATTTTTTAAATATTGTTGCACTAGCTGCCAGTGCTGTTGTTCCTGTTTCGATAATTCCATGCTAATGCTACCTAAAATTAATGGCTAGTTGTTTCGTGGCTATTACTCAGCGACTGAATCAAGCCTTTTGCTTTATGTCTTGCTTCTTCTAGTTCTTTTTCTGCAACAGAGTCTGACACTATCCCTGCCCCTGCTCTAAAGGTTAGGGTGTTTTTTGTAACCATCATGGTTCTAATTAATATATTGGTGTCCATTGAGCCATCTCGATTAATATAGCCTATGCTACCAGTATAAACATCTCTTGGCATTTTTTCTAGCTCGGCAATAATTTCCATACAACGAATTTTAGGGCAACCAGTAATCGTACCACCAGGAAAAACGGCATGGATAACATTTAAAGGGGTCAGACCCCTTTTTAGTTTGCCGCGAATATTGGAGACGATATGATGCACATGTTGGTAGGTTTCGACACTCATTAGTTCGTTGACTTCTACCGTGCCTATTTCACAAATCCGTCCTAAATCATTGCGTTCTAAATCAATTAGCATAACATGTTCGGCTATTTCTTTAGGGTGGTTGATGAGTTCTTCGACTAGTGCTTTATCTTCTTTTTCACAATCACTGCGTTTGCGTGTGCCTGCAATTGGTCGGGTTTCTACCCAACCTGTTTTGGCATCGTACTTAACCAAGCGTTCAGGCGAGGAGCTGATTATTTGAAAGTCGTCAAAGTAAACATTGGCGGCAAAGGGTGCGGGATTGGTTTGTCGCAAGCTAGCATAAACCGATTGTGCTTGTCCTTCTGCTAACTCAATCTGCCATTGCCGTGAAAGATTGACTTGAAAGATATCGCCTGAAAGAATGTATTCTTTTATCTTTGCAATCCCTAATAGGTATTTATCTTGATTTTCTTCGGTAATGACATTAAGTGAATGATTTCGGGCTAAAAAGTGCCCAGGGGGGTCACCTAAACAGGCTTCCATTTTATCTAAACAGTGCTTAAACTTGCTTTCGGCAACCAAATGTAGCTGTTTTTTCACGTTATCATAAATAAAAGCACATGGCACTCTCGCCAAAATGGCGATTGGTAATGCTGATTGCGCTAAATTTAGTCTGGGTTCTACCACTTGGGCATATTCATAACTAAAATAGGCAAACCATCCGCCTGTGAAGGGTAATTCAGAGTGAATTTGTGTGTGATGTTGTTGATAGGATTGCTCAAATTTTGCTTGAAATTCAGCGGCATCCGCTAGGGAATCTAGTCGATTAAATGCTTGCGGATAGGCGAATAAAATAGAATATCGCGATAAATCATTGATTGATTCAGCAACCGCAACACTTTCAATTAAGAATGGAAAATCTTGGCGATTTTGTTGTTGTATTTGGTGCAAATCACAAGCTGACAAAGCATAACTTTTTACAATTATTTGTTCATTGCATAGTTGCTTTGCCAATTCGGGTAGTTCTTGCAACATAAAAGCTATATTTTCGCAAACACTAGCGTCGCATTCGTTCCACCAAATCCAAGTGAGTTTGAAATCGCATAGTTTAGTTTGCTTTGTCTTGCTTCGCCGACTACAAAGTCTAAATCGCAATTATCTTCTGGGTCGGTTAGGTTGATAGTGGGCGGTAGCACTTGTTCTTGAATTGCCTTGGCAACAAACACGGCTTCCATCGCTCCTGCCGCGCCGAGTGCATGCCCGGTCATGGATTTGGTGGAACTCATGGTTAAGTTATAGGCGTGCTGACCAAATACCGATTTTACCGCGGCAACTTCACAGATATCACCTGCTGGGGTTGAAGTTCCGTGTGCGTTCACATAATCAATTTGCTCTGGATTTAATTTTGCATTTCGTACGGCATTGCGAATACACCTTGCCCCGCCTTCGCCACCGTTTGATGGTTTGGTCATGTGAAACGCGTCACCACTCATTCCAAAACCAATTACTTCGCAATAGATGTTTGCACCACGGGCTTTGGCGTATTCATATTCTTCTAAAACAACCGCACCTGCTCCGTCACTTAACACAAAACCATCACGACCTTTATCCCAAGGACGACTGGCGGTGGTTGGGTCATCATTGCGGGTAGATAGGGCTTTGGCTGCCGCAAAGCCTGCGACACCGAGTGGTGAGGTGGCGTATTCTGCTCCTCCTGCTACCATTACATCGGCATCGCCCATTTGAATCATGCGATAAGAATCGCCGATTGAGTGGGTTCCTGTTGCACAGGCGGTACTAATTGACATGTTTGGACCTTTTAAGCCGTGCAAAATTGAAAAATTACCCGATACCATGTTGACGATAGAACTGGGTACAAAAAAGGGCGAGACTCTTCGTGGCCCTGATTTTTGTAAAGTAGTGTGTTGTTTTTCAATAGAATTAATGCCACCGATGCCTGAGCCAATTGAGGTGCCAATCATTTCTGCGTTTTGTTCGGTGATTTCTAGCCCTGAATCTTTTAATGCTTCTGTGCCTGCCACTAGACCATAATGAATAAAGGGATCCATTTTTTTGGCTTCTTTGGCTGAAATGGTTTCGGTAATATCAAAGCCTTTTATCTCGCCACCAAACTTAACCGAAAACTTTTCGGTATCAAAACGCGTTAAATTGGTAATACCACTTTTTCCTGCAAGAATTCCCTGCCAAGTTTGCTCAACATTATTTCCTAATGGAGTAACTGTTCCCACCCCTGTAATCACAACACGACGCATAATTCTTCCCCTTTTTTCTATCCAAATCCACCGTTGGAATTTAGTTTCTATGTTTTAAATACAAAAAAAAGCCGTAAAAACGGCTTTTTTTGATAGCTAAAAACTAATTATTAGTCTAGGTTATCTTCAACATATTTTGTTGCTTGTGCAAGTGTTGAGATATTTTCAGCATCTTCGTCAGCAATTTCGCAATCAAACTCTTCTTCAAGTGCCATTACTAACTCAACTGTATCTAGTGAATCCGCACCTAAGTCATCAATGAATGATGCATCAGCGGTTACTTGATCTTCTTCTACACCTAATTGTTCAACAACGATTTTCTTTACTCTGTCTTGAATACTGCTCATGGATGTTCTCCGTTATGTTTATACAAATAAAATATTTTTTATATGTTCGGTATTTTCGCTTGTTCATGCTATTTTAGCAAGTCTTTTTTTTAAAAAAACCGCTATTACACCATGTACATGCCGCCGTTCACGTTTAAAGTTTGCCCGGTGATGTATCCGCCCGCATCTGACGCTAAAAATGTAACCATTTTTGCGATGTCTTCAGGCTGCCCTAAACGCTTTAATGGAATTTGTTGTGCTAGAGCTTCTCTTTGTTCTGCTGGCAGTGCTTTGGTCATATCAGTATCAATAAAACCTGGAGCAACCGTATTAACCGTTACATTTTTAGCTCCAACTTCTCTTGCTAACGACTTACTAAACCCTATGATTCCTGCTTTAGCTGCCGCATAGTTAGTTTGCCCCGCATTACCCATCACACCAACAACCGATGCGATATTAATAATAGCACCCCCTTTTGCTTTCATCATGCCACGAATACAGGCTTTTGACATACGATAAACCGAACTTAAATTTGTTTGGATAATGTCGTCCCATTCGTCATCTTTCATTCGCATTAATAAATTATCACGGGTAATGCCTGCATTATTGACCAGTACCGTTGGCACGCCAAATTCACTGGTAATTTCAGCTAAAATGGTTTTAATGCCATCTGCATCGGTAACGTTCATGCATTTTCCTGCACCCGTTGCGCCTGCTTCTTTTAAGTAAGCAGAAATCGATTCCGCACCTTTTTCAGAGGTTGCTGTACCAATAACCGTTGCACCACTTGCCGCTAAATCTAAAGCAATTGCTTTACCGATTCCTCGGCTTGCACCTGTTACAAAGGCAATTTTTCCTGTTAACATTTCTATTCTCCAATTAGCACGAGTGCTTTTTCTAATGTTTTGGTATCAAAAACAGCCTGCATACCCATTTTTTTATCAATTCTTCGATTCAAGCCCATTAATACTTTTCCTGGCCCAAGTTCAAACAATTGCTCTACACCTTGAGCTTTCATTTTTTCAACCGTTTTAACCCATTGAACAGGTTGGAACAATTGTTTAACAAGTGCATTTTTAATGTCCGCTTGTTCTGTATAACTTTCAACTGTTGCGTTGTGAATGACGGGCTTTGAAGAGTTGGAAAAAGTTATTTTTTCTAACTCTGAAGCCAGTGAAACAGAAGCTGGCTTCATTAATGAGCAGTGTGATGGTACGCTAACTGCTAGTGGGACAACACGTTTTGCTCCCGCTTCTTCAAACATTGACAAAGAATTATCAACGGCTTCTTTTGCTCCTGCAATAACAACTTGACCAGGTGAATTAAAATTTACCGCTTCAACAATTCCTGCGGCTTTATTACAAACTTCAACAATCACATCATCTTCTAAACCTAGAATTGCTGCCATTGCACCTTCTCCCGCAGGCACTGCGGACTGCATTAATACCCCACGTTTTTCTACTAGCTTCACTCCATCTGCAAGACTCAACACGCCTGATGCAACTAAAGCGGTATATTCACCAAGTGAATGCCCTGCATAATAAGATGGCGATAGCTCTACTTTATCTGCTAACACACGCAAAACAGCAATACCTGCTGTCAACATCGCTGGCTGTGTAATATTTGTTTGGTTTAATTTTTCTGCGGGACCTTGGCTAACAATATCCCACAAATCATAACCCAACGCTTCTGAAGATTCTTGAAACGTTTCTTGCACAATTGAGCTTTCTTCTGCAAGTTCATTTAACATCCCAACTGACTGTGAACCTTGCCCTGGGAATACAAATGCGTATGACATAAAAACAATCCTTTTTTTAAAATCTAATTAGGGCTGAACCCCAAGTGAATCCACCACCGAATGCTTCTAGCAACAATAGCTGTCCTTTTTGAATACGCCCATCTCTGACCGCTTCATCTAGGGCAAGCGGTACGGAGGCACTTGAAGTGTTTGCGTGTTTATTTACCGTTACAACCGTTTGATTTTCATCTAAACTTAATTTTTTAGCCGTGGCTTTTATAATTCTCATATTCGCTTGATGTGGCACTAACCAATCCAAATCTTCTTTGGTAATATTATTTGCTTCAAGGGTTTCTTTGGCAATTTTACTCAAGGTATTCACGGCAACTTTAAATACTTCATTACCTTTCATGTTCATCGTTCTTTCAGAAATATCATCGGTTTTAGCTGGCTTAGAAATACCTGATGGTACATGCAATAATTCTTCATGCTTGCCATCTGCATGTAAATGCGTTGACAAAATACCTTCTTCGGTAGAGGCTTCTAACACGACTGCCCCCGCACCATCACCAAATAAAACACAAGTGTTTCTGTCTTCCCAGTTAGTGATACGAGACATGGACTCTGCACCGACTACTAATACTTTTTTTGCCATGCCTGTTTTAATAAATTGGTCGGCTGTTGACAACGCATAAATAAAACCCGTGCAAACCGCTTGTATATCAAACGCTGGTGAGCCACTATTGCCTAGTTTATGTTGCAGAATAGTGGCAGTGCTTGGAAATATTTTATCAGGAGTGGTGGTAGCGACAATAATAAGGTCTAAATCTTCAGCGTTAACATTTGCCATTTCAAGAGCTTTTAAAGAGGCTTGATAAGCTAAATCGCAGGTCGTTTCATCATCGGCAACAATATGGCGTTGTTCAATACCTGTTCTTTCACGAATCCATTCATCGGTGGTATCAACAATTTCTTCTAAATCTGAGTTGGTTAGGATATTTTTAGGTAAATAACCACCTGTTCCTATAATGCGACTATTCATTGTCTTATTTTCTATTCGACTCATTAAAACCTGCTTTTCGTTATTTTAATTCGTTACTTTAACTTGCTTTCTAATTGCTGCTCTAAAATTTCTTTTACCCCTAGTCTAATCATTTCAGGGACATTTTTAGAGGTTTCTAACCTAGCTTCGGCGATGGCATTAAAAAAAGCAAGTACATCCGCACCACCGTGGCTTTTGATTACAATTTTACGCAATCCTAGTAAAGGTGCTCCATTATAACGACTTGGGTCAACTTTTTCTTTAAAAGCTTTTAATACTGGCAACGAAAGAAAAGCCACCATTTTAGTAAAAATATTTTTCTTAAATGCTTGCTTTAAATAAAATGCAATCATTTTTGCAACACCTTCTGTTGCTTTTAATGCGATATTTCCATCAAATCCATCACAGGCAACGACATCAACATCGCCTTTAAAAATTTCATTGCCTTCTATGTAGCCAATATAATTAATATTACTTTTCTTTAAAATCACATTCGCGTCTTTAATTCGTTGATGCCCTTTTATTTCTTCTTCACCAATATTTAACAGTCCAACTCGTGGCTTATCATTATTATCGACCGCCTTTGCAAGCACTGAGCCCATTAAAGCAAACTGAGATAAGGTTTCTCCGTCTATACCGACATTAGCACCCAAATCAAGCACGTGTACATGCCCTTTCATTGTCGGCAATGAAGAACAAATAGCTGGCCTTGAAACGCCTGGAATCATTTTTAATACAAACTTAGAAACCGCCATCAACGCACCAGTATTTCCTGCACTAACGCAGGCAACAGCGTCACCATCTTTTACTAAATTTAATGCTAATCGCATTGATGATTGTCGTTTATTACGCAAGGCTTTAGATGGAAGTTCGTCCATATCAACAACTTGGTCTGCATGATGAACAGATATACGAGCAGTATCATAAGAGTGATTCGTTAATTCTTCTTCAAGAAGAGTTTTATCCCCGACCAAAATAATTGAAATATCTTTAAACTTTTTAAGGGCTTGAATGGAAGCAGGAACTGTAACGGAAATACCGTGGTCACCGCCCATTGCATCAATGGAAATAGAAATACTCAATTAAGGACACCTAACTTTT
>CAZQYD010000075.1:0-7181 GCA_964597465.1 uncultured Piscirickettsiaceae bacterium
GTTTCCAAAGAAGTTTCTTGGTTAGTTTCAACGCTTGGAATCACTGTTTTTATCGGCTGGTTTATCGGTCATCTTAATCTTGCTATCTTTTTATATCTTGCCTTTTATATTTTACGTAACTTGTTGAGTATTCGGCAATTTGAAAAGTGGTTTCATGAAAAAAACAAAAGTTTAATTCCACCAAACTCAGGCTATTGGGAGGAAATTAGTGATTTAGTCGCCAGACAAAACCGTCTGCTTGATAATCAAATTAATCAACAGCGTTATCGCTCTTCTCAGTTTAAGGAGGCATTAATGCGTCAAGAAGACGGTATTATTTCAATTGATGTCAGTGGTAAGATCGAATGGTTTAATTTAGCGGCAAGAAAGCAGTTAAGCTTAACGGGTAAAGATATTAAAATTCATATTGAATTATTATTGCGTGTTCCGAAATTTATTCATTACTTGCGTGGCGGTGATTTTGTTGAACCGTTGATTCTGCCAGTTTTACAAGGAGTACCTAGGACCGTGAGCATCCTTGTGGTTCGATATTACAAAGACCACAAACTTATTATCATTAAAGATATACATCAACTTTATAATATTGCACAAATTCGTAAAGACTTTATTGCCAATGCATCTCACGAACTAAGAACCCCTTTAACGGTTATCAATGGCTATCTTGAAATGATGGTTGATGCTCAAATAGATAACGGAAAATGGCAAAAGCCCTTGGAACAAATGGATGAACAGTCTAAGCGGATGCAGTCTATTATTTCAGATTTATTAACGCTATCTGCGTTGGAATCGGAACACGTATCTGAAGAACTATCGACAATTGACGTACCGAAATTATTAAAAAATCAGCAAGAAATGGTTGAAAGTACACAGCAGAAAAATCATAAAATCATATTTGAAATTGATGAAAAATTATTAATACAAGGCTATATAACACCGTTAACAAGTGTATTCAGTAATCTCATTTTAAATGCAATTCGCTATACAGCAGATAACGGGAAAATACTTGTCAAATGGTATCAGTCTGCAACGCATGTTGTTTTTGAAGTGGAAGATAGCGGAATTGGAATTGCCCCTGAACATCTCGCTAGAATAACCGAAAGATTTTATCGAGTTGATGCCGCTAGATCAAGAGAAAGTGGTGGTACAGGGCTGGGCTTGTCGATTGTGAAGTATTCGTTAGAAATGCATAAAGGGAGTTTGATTGTTGAAAGTCAATACGGTAAAGGTTCACGGTTTATTTGTGAGTTTCCGTTAGAATTAGTGATAAAAGATATTGCTACTATATAACGTCATATAACTGTCATTTTTTAGTCACATAAGTGTTACATTCCAGCGTCATAATACACTCGTCTTATTTAGAAAGTTAACTCTATCGTTGAAAAGGAAGAACAAATGAAAAATCAATTAGCAAAAAATATCGCACTGGCTTTAGGGCTAAGTGTTACGATGACATCTTTATCCGCCGTAGCTTCAAAAGTTGATGCAGATATTCCTGTTTACCAAAAAGTATCGGGTGTTTCTGGAAAGATTTCATCAGTAGGTTCGGATACCTTAGCGAACTTAATGACTTTATGGGCAGAAGAGTTTAAGCGTGCTTACCCAAATGTTAATATCCAAATCCAAGCGGCTGGTTCTTCAACTGCTCCGCCAGCATTAACGGAATCTACTTCAAACATCGGTCCGATGAGTCGTAAAATGAAGTCAAAAGAACTTTCGATGTTTGAAAAGAAACATGGCTATAAGCCAATGGCAATCGGCGTAGCCGTTGACGCACTTGCGGTTTATGTACACAAAGATAACCCAATTAATCAACTGACTATCCCACAAGTTGATGCAATGTTCTCAGAAAATCGTAAATGTGGTGCTGATTCTGCGATTAATACTTGGGCAGATGTTGGTGTTAAAGGTTCTTTAGCAGATAAAAGCATTCAAATGTACGGACGTAATTCTGTTTCAGGTACCTATGGTTATTTTAAAAAGAAAGGACTTTGTAAAGGTGACTTTAGTTCTAATGTGAATGAGCAACCTGGTTCAGCATCCGTTGTACAATCTGTTTCCTCCTCACTTAATGGTGTAGGATATTCAGGGATTGGTTATAAAACAGCAGGTGTAAAAGCACTTAAATTAAGTAAAAAAGCAGGTAAGCCTTTTGTTAACGCTTCACCAGAAAATGCTCTGAACGGTTCTTACCCTTTAGCACGTATTCTTTATGTTTACATTAACAAAAACCCAAATAAAGCACTTGACCCAGTGGTAAGAGAGTTCTTAAACCTAGTACTTTCTCAGCAAGGACAGGAAGTGGTTGTAAAAGATGGCTATATTCCATTGCCTGCTAAATTAGTGAAGAAATTTAGAACCGTTATTAATAATTAAATTTACACTCATTATTGTTTTAAAAAGCCCGTTTTTACGGGCTTTTTTGATTTTAAGCCAAAGAAAGCTTAATCTCAGCTAAAAAGTACCCAGGGGGGGGTGGCTAAGAAGGTCGTGAACAACTAAAATAGGCTCTTAAATAAATTCTAGTGAACTAAAAATGCAACTACAACTTAAATTACAACAAATAAGAGATAACAAAGCCTTCGAATTATTCGTGATAGGGGTGATCTTGTTTTCATCACTAATGATCGGTGTAAGAACGTATCAATTATCTGACTTAATGGCGAATATATTGTGGGTATTAGATTATGGCGTAACGTTGTTCTTCTTAATTGAAATATCTATTCGAATGGCGGCGGAAAAAAGGTTTTTAAACTTCTTTAAAAAAGGTTGGAATATTTTTGACTTCTGTATTGTGGTCATTAGTTTGATACCGCTCGATAACTCTGAATATGCCTTAATTGCCAGAATGTTACGTTTGTTTAGGGTGATGCGTTTAATCTCCTTTATTCCAGAGTTGAGAGTGCTGGTATCAGCCTTGATAACTGCGTTACCTCGTATGGGGTATGTTGCGTTATTGATGTTTATTATCTTCTATATTTACGCGGTGATAGGGAATTTACTTTATGCCGAAATTAACCCTGTTCTTTGGGGTGATTTAGGTATCTCATTATTAACATTGTTCCGTGTCGCAACCTTTGAAGACTGGACAGATGTGATGTATGAAACCATGACTGTTTATGGCTTTAGTTGGATATACTTTATCACCTTTATTTTCTTCTCCGCATTTGTTTTTTTGAACATGATGATAGGGATTGTTGTCGAAGTGTTAGATGAAGAGCATAAAAAAATGACCGCAGATGAAGACGAAGAAAAACGACATGAGTTGGTCGATAATCAACAAATGATACAACAACAAATTCAGCAATTAAATGAGAAAATGGACTTGTTGTTGCAGAAAAAATAACTACCAAACCAAAAGTTTGTATCCTTCTTCTTGTAGCTCCATCAGAGCCGCCGCGCCCACTTCAGCATACTCCGCAAAAGGGCGCATGTCTTTATCTTCCCAGTGGATAGTTTTCATAGTATTACCACAAGCAATCCAGCGTACATTATAGTCATTAGCAAAGCTAGCGACTCTAGCATAGTTCATTTCATTGACTTCTCGTTTAGGTTCTTTTGCCAGCACGTGTAGTCCCGTACCAATTGCAACAACCGCAATATCGACATTGTCGCCATAACGTTGAATCATCGCCTTGATAGAGTTGAGTATACCGTGCTGGTAATCGGTATCTGCTTTGTTCCACATATAAACCGCTTTATGCTCAGCAGGGTCACCAGGAAACCTATCCGATGGAGGGTTTTGTAACTCAGGGGTTGGTTTAAGTTTGAAACTGGCTGCCGAGGTGGTACTCTGTGCAACGCTGGCAAAACTGCTGAATAGTAAAATAGCAGTGAATAGAATTGTGATTTTATTTTTAAACATTATAATCCTCCTAATAAGTAACGTCATTATAAGGGCTAGTATGCAAATTCAACAGAAAATTGAAAAAGAAATAAATAATCACTTTACCGTAGATAAACTCATTATCGAAAATGAAAGCCATATGCATGGCGGGAACGCTCCAGAATCACATTTTAAAATGATTGTCGTGAGTGATGATTTTGAGGGTTTAAATAAAGTAAAACGTCATCAAGCAATCTACAAATCATTAAAAGAAATAATGCCCTCGTTTCACGCCTTAGCGTTGCACACATTTTCTTTAGAAGAATGGAATGATTTTTCTGGTAATACGCAATCTCCTAACTGCCTAGGAGGTTCTCAGTCGTCGTAAAAAATTTAGATATTATTTTTTAGTAGTTTTTTTCTTTTTTTCTTCGGTCTCTTCTAACTTTTCTTGCACATATTCGGGGTCGGTCATTGGGTATTTTAAATGCCATAGTTGAATAAATTTCTCGTGCTCTAGTTTTCGTTGTAATAAGAGAATCGCATTTTTATACTGTTCGACATAAATAAAATTTTTCTTGCGTACACTTTGCCAAAGATGACGGTATTTGGTAGGTAAAAACTCCTTGAAATGATAGATTAATCCGACTTCGATTTCGATTTCTGCAATTGTTTGCATGATATGCCTTCTTGCCATTGCACGGTATTGTTGTTCGTAACCGTCAATTATCTTACCAATAAAAAAAACAATCACCGCAGAAACTATAAAACTAATTACAAAGCTATCGGCGAAGAAGAGCCCCAGCAAGGTTAGGGTTGCCAATAGTAATGCACTGATAGGCATGGTAAGCACAAAAATCCAGTTCCACTTTCCTTTTAACTCATCCATTTTTTGGTTAATATCAAACACATCAAGATCAATACTGTTTAATTTTGACAGCATTAGTTCTGCCGTTGGAATCTCAATAAGTTCAGCTCCTCCGTCCTTCTCTGTTTGGTCTTCTGATTCATTTGCTTGTGTGTTTGATTGTTCAGCCATTATTTTGTACAGTTATAAGTGGTTCTTTGTTGAGTATCAATACAATAGGCTGTTAAATTTCCGCCCCAAAGACAGCCTAAATCGGTAGTGTGGATATTATAAGCATCAATTACACCAAGCGTTGACCAGTGTCCGAAATAAATTTGATAGTTGGTAGCTTTTCTTTCCTCCCACATAAACCAAGGTTTAAGATTTGCTTTTTTAGGCGTTTGGTCAGGGTGCATTTTTAGATCAAAATCTAAAGTCCCTTTTTTGTCACAATATCGCATTCTAGCAAGTGCATTGACGGTATAACGGATTTTTTCCTTAGCAGAAAGCTTTGATGACCAATAGTCTGGTTGGTTACCAAAAAAATCATTCACGATACGCTTTTTCCAGTTTTTTGATTGTAAAATTTTTTCAACCTTACGAGATTTTTTCATCGCCTTTTTAATTGTCCACTGAGGTGGGATACCTGCATGTACCATGGCAATCTTTTGCTTTTTATCGCGGATAATGAGTGGTTGGTGGCGTAACCAGTCAATCATTTTATCGACCTTCTTATGTTCAATAATAGGCAGCAGAGTGTCGGTTTTATTTTGAAATTTTTTCAATCCAGCATAAGCGGCAAGTAAATGAAGTTCATGATTACCCAGCACCATCTTTGCGGCACTACCTAAACGCATTATAAATTGCAAGGTTTTAAGTGAGTCAGGTCCACGATTTAGAATATCACCGACGAACCAAAGTTCATCTTTTTTAATGTCAAATTCTATTTTTTTAAGTAACGCTTTGAGCGGTTTATAGCAACCATGTACATCCCCAATAATATAACGTGCCATTTAAACCAACTCCTTTTGATTCGCAGAATATAGAGCATCTGCCAGCATCACAAATTGTTCCACCGTTAACCTTTCAGCACGAATACTTGGGTCAATATTTACCGATTCAATCTCTTCAACACTTAAAAAGCCTTTTAAATTATTGCGTAAAGTCTTACGTTTTTGTGAAAAAGATTGCTTCACTAATTTAGCAAAGGTAGTTTCACACTGTGCAACAAACGGTTTTTCGGCATAAGGAATTAAGCGAACAATCGCCGAAGTCACTTTTGGCGGTGGTGTAAAATTATCTCGCCCAACTTCAAATAACGACTCCACCTCACAAGCATACTGCATCATCACACTTAAACGCCCATAACTTTTTAAACCCGTTGGCGAAGTGATTCTATCAACCACTTCCTTTTGTAACATAAAGTGCATATCACGAATTTGACTCGAAAAAGTAAGCAGGTGAAACATCAGCGGGCTAGAAATATTGTAAGGTAAATTACCTACAATCCGCAAACTTTTGGGTTTTTCAGAGGCGTCAATTAAGCTAGGGTAATCAAAGGATAATGCATCGGTATGATGCAAATTAAACGCAGGTAAATTACCAAGTTTTTCAGTTAAAGGTGCAATCAAGTCATTATCAATTTCAATAATATCTAGCTTGTTCACAATCTCTAACAACGGACGAGTGAGTGCCGCTTCACCCGGACCAATTTCAACCATATGCTGGTCAGATTTGGGACGGATTGAGGCAATAATACGATCAATAATTTTTTGATTATTAAGAAAATTTTGCCCAAAACGTTTTTTGTGTTTATGTTGTTTCAATCTAGCATCTCTAAAAAAATAGTGTAATGCATATTTTAGCAGGTTAGAGAAGAAAGTCAGAGTAATGATTTACCATTTCTCTATGCCAAAGTTTCAAACTATAGGCGATAAGGCACTTAAAACTAACATGGTTTACATGTAGCTATTTTGAGACATTCTACGTAATTCTGTATTTTCTTGACTCATTTTGTGCTGAATCTTGTGTGAATAACGCATGATTGAACGCATGACGTGATAAACCACGTTAGGGTGTGTGTTTATTTTAGATTCAAAATCTGTTTTTGATAACATTAATATTGACGCTTCCTTGCGAGACTTAACGCACATAGAATGTGGTTCATCATCAAGAAAGCTTAGTTCGCCGATAATACTACCTTTGTTGGCGGTTGCAACGTGAATAGAGCCATCAACACCACCTAGCTCTTTTAAGATATCAAGTTTGCCTGCAATTAAAATATAAAGCATGCCGTCTTTAGTATCAGGTTCAAAAAGCACTTCTTCTTTTGCAAGTTCTTTATGTTTGACGATATTAGAAAGCACTTCGCATTCTTCTAAGGTTAGATCTTCCCCTAAGATGGATTCGAAAATTAATTGTGTATTCGCTTGTTTTGCCATTTTTATTACTCCTCATTAAGGAAACGCTTAACAACTAAGATTATTTTATACTGGTAAAAAGTGCCGATAT
>CAZQYD010000076.1:0-7143 GCA_964597465.1 uncultured Piscirickettsiaceae bacterium
GGTAAAAAACACCTGGTCTAGCCCTGATAATGCACAAAGTTCATTGGCGAGTTGTGTTTGTTTTTCTACATTATATAAATTTGAGGTATGGATAAGTTGCCCAGCCTGCTCACAAATTGCCTTGGTAACGGCGGGGTGTGCATGCCCAAGGCTACATACGGCAATGCCGCTAACGGCATCTAAATACGGTTTGCCATTTTCTGCGAATAATAACGCACCTTCGCCTTTAATAAAGCTAATCGGTTGTCTTGCATAGGTGTTCATTACATGATTTGTTGTGGTTGTAGCCATTTTATTACCGCTAAAAACAAAAAAGCAATCGGGGTTCGATTGCTTTTTTTAGAATTTCAAATAAACAATTCTACCCAAATAACAATAATTTTCAAGCTTTTTTTGTCTATATTTAGATAGATTTTCGGCTAAAATGTCCTGTTCATAAATTTAATTATATAGGACTTTAACATGCAGACGATGAGTGATCGCGACGGGCTGATTTGGCTTGATGGAAAAATGGTAGATTGGCGTGAAGCAAAAGTGCATGTGTTAACCCATACCTTACATTATGGCATGGGTGTATTTGAAGGGGTTCGGGCTTATGATGGCGAGCAGGGTACGTCAATTTTTAAATTGGACGAGCACACAACGCGTTTAATTAACGGTTCAAAAATCATGAGAATGCCGATGCCGTTTAGTAAAGAAGAATTAAACGAAGCTCAAAAACGCGTGGTGCGTGAAAACGATTTAAAATCTGCCTACCTACGTCCAATGGTATTTTATGGTTCAGAAGGCATGGGCTTACGTGCGGATAATTTAAAAGTACATGTAGTGGTTGCTGCATGGGAGTGGGGTGCGTACATGGGAGAAGAAAATTTAACCCGTGGTATTAAAGTCGCGACGTCATCTTATACTCGTCATCATCCAAATATCACCATGACCAAAGCGAAAGCCAATGGTGCGTATATGAATTCAATGCTAGCACTGCAAGAAGCGATTAGCCACGGCTGTGATGAAGCTTTGTTGTTAGATGTTGATGGTTACGTCTCGGAAGGATCTGGCGAGAATTTTTTTATGGTGCGTGATGGCGTGATTTATACCCCATTTTTAAAGTGTGCCTTAGATGGAATTACCCGTAAAACGATTATTCAGCTTGCCAATGAAGCAGGTTACCAAGTTGTTGAAAAAGACATCACCCGTGATGAAGTTTATATTGCTGATGAAGCGTTCTTTACAGGAACAGCGGCGGAAGTTACGCCAATCAGAGAGTTAGATGAGCGTCCAATCGGTTCGGGTTCTCGCGGGCCAATCACTGAGCAGTTACAAGCAAAATACTTTGATGTCGTTAATGGACGATCAGCAGAACATACGGATTGGTTAACAAACGTTAAGGACTAAAATATGACGAATGAAACAACGACAGCCAAAAAAGCAGTAAAACAAATAAACGTAACCTACGCAGAAACACCGTTGGAATGCCCAATGCCTGAAGATAGCAAATGGGATGCCCACCCAAAGGTAGTATTACCGATTGAAAGTACAGGCTTTGCCAAGTGTCCCTACTGTGGAACGGAATATATTCTAACAGACTATGACCCGAATAAGCCTTTAGGGCATTAATTCGAGCCTGTCCCGTAGGAGCTATTGTTCCGTTTTTAGTGATTATTCGGTATTTTAAGATTAAAGATGTTTTTAATCGTATCAACACTCTTCGCACTTAGCTGCATAGATGATTTTATATGACTATCTATTTCGGTTACTTTTTCACCAATTTGCTCAAGTTTTTTCATGTCTTGAGCGAAGTTTTCGGTGGTTTTATTTAACACACTGGTATTTTTATCTAGTTGACTAGATACTTGAGTAGAATCGCCAATTAGGTTTGAAAGTTCTGTCACGCCAGTTTGCATTTCAGCATTGATAATATTAATACTTGAAATTATAGAGCCTACCGTTTCATTAGCATTGTCGAGAGAGTCTTGGGTTTTGGTTGCTAGTTGTCTAACTTCATCAGCAACAACCGCAAACCCTCTACCATGTTCACCTGCTCTAGCCGCTTCAATTGCCGCATTTAATGCCAATAAATTAGTTTGTTCGGCAATGCTTTTAATAACCTCCAATACATCATTTACTGAAATTATTTCTTCAGATAACTCCATTAATTTTTTAGAAATTTTAGTTTCCATTGCAACATTAGTTTCAACATTGTCTTTTAAGCTAGACATAGATTGATTGGCTTGATTCATTAGGCTAGAAACTTGGCGAATATCTTGTAAAATTTCTTTAGTCGAATCAATTTGTTCATTGGTAAATTGAGAAATATTACTGGTTTCATTACTGGACGCTAATAATTTACCATTCGCTTTATCAGAGGCTTTAATTGCTTCTCTAGTTAATTCAAAAGATTCTTCTAAGGTTTTTTCAGCTAATAGTGTTCCAGTTACTTTATTTTGGCTTATTATCTCTTTTATACGACTAATAAATTTATTAAAGTAGGCAGAAATAAGTGAAATTTCATCATTTGAATGATTGATGAATTGTTTATTTAAAATATCACTATCACTATCTAACTCATCCGTGATGGTTTTGATTGGTCTAATTACCACAAAATGTAAAATTAATGCTAACAATAAAATGATTAGTACGTCGATGATTATAATCATTATTATTTGTTGGTATATTATCGAGGTAGCGCTTTCAATTACTTTATTCACCACATTTATGTCTTTAGCAATTAAAGCATAGCCAACGGTATTGCCTTGGAAATCTTTCAAAGGAACGCTTGAATATAAATAGTTTTCGGTTAAACCACTATTCATGATGTTGTTTCTGATTAGGTTCAGTGCTTGGAATTCATTTAATAACTTTTTATTTAGAATGTTTTTGTTTAGTGAGAGAACAAAATCATCACTTAATTTTTCAGCATTGATCATTTTTTTGGCGAGGTTTAAGTATTTTGCGTCAAGCACAATAATCCCGTCCATACCATTTTTTTGGGCCATTTTAATGATTGAACTTAACCCTTGTATAAATTCAATACTACCGATATACTCTCCATCTTTGTGAACAGGGGAAATGCCTCTTACAAGTAGACCTGCTTTGCCAACTTCAATTGTGGATAATGGTTTGTTCGTGTTTTTTACCTTAACAATTGAATGTCTAAAGCCTTTAAGGTCATCACCATATTTATCTAAGTTCCACAACCTAACTAGACTATGGATATTTTTATCATGAAGGTGTATTTTTATTTTTTTAAGAGGGGTAAACTCTCTAAATAGATGAGGTACTTTTGCTAATCCTTGAATCGCAATTTCACGATCATTATTAGCCAAGGCTTCAATAACAGAGCTGTTTTGCGATAAATTAATGATGTTAGTTTCTGCGGTAAGGTACTTTGCATCTAACCTATTTTTAATAAATAATTCGAGTTGTTTTTTCTCATCACTGATAACTTCTTTTTCAATATCATTAATGCCCTGCCAAGTGGTAATAGATATAATTGTTAGCCCGATAGCTAAAACGGCCAGTATAGGTAGGTGTACTTTTGCTGAAATATTCATTTTAATTTTCCTTAATTAATCTCTAGAGTGATAACGGTATTCTTTAGGAATAGCATTTTGTTTTTTAATTTTAGTCTCAAGTGATTGCAATTGAGCTTGGCTTGCTGTTTGTTGGTTTTGTATTTGAGTAATTTGTCCTTTCAAATCTGTTAATAATATTTCTAGTTTTTTGTCATTATTTGGGGTTTTTTTGTAAATATAGGTTCTTTTTGTTTTGGTGTTTTGTGCATTCACTTTCCTTTGAATCGCTTGTAGTATTTTGCTTTGATTGTAAACTGCCGATGAAATCTTATTTAGCTTTTTAAGCTGAGACTCTGTTAGCCCCATCGCGGTTACTTTAATTGGGTTAATCATTTTGGTTGCGGTCTGGCTTTTAGTCAAGCTTGTTTGATTTTGGTTGATTTTAGCCAGTAGCATTTCAATCTTTGCCATTTGTTGTTTTTGCTGTTTGCTGAAGTTGACTAGCTGTTGTTTAATTTGAGAGTCATCAAAGGCAACGGCTGTCGTGTTTATTGCTTGATGGTTAGCTTTAACCTGTTCGTTTAGCTCGTTTAATACAATTGGTTGAATGCCATTTGTTGTTTTTACGGTTTCAATGTTTTTACGGGCATTAATTGATTCAATCATTGCTGTTAGTTGGTCTAGTCTAATTTCTTGTTTTTTACTGGACAATGAAAGCTCGGTTGAAATAATGTCTAGTACTTCACCTTCCATTTGTTTGTTGTTTTTTTGCGTTGAAAAGTAAAGGTAACTTGCTACGCCAATAGAAATAGCACTAAATACAATGCTCACGCCTAGCATGATTGCGACGGTGTTTCTGCTAGCTTCAATGGTTTTATTGGCTTTGCCGACACTGTGACGCCATGCAATGTTTGAGTCAGAAAGTTCTAGGACTTGCTGTTTCTGTTCATGTGATAAGTGAATTGCGGCATCAATGGCATGATGGCTACTTTCAGCAGAAGCTTGTGCTATTCTAGCGGTTTCTAAGGCGAGCGTTGACGCATCAATGACTTCTGCGGAATCAATACTTTCCACGGTTTTCTTGATGGTTTTTGATGTTTTTATTGTTTCTTGCATATCATCGGTTGCTTCATCTAACTCTTTTAAATCATTTAAAAGTTCGTCATCAAGATCATTTACAATGTCATTGCTCATTTTATTATCCTAAACCTAAACTAGATTAACGCTTGCTGAGTTCATTGATACGGGTTGAAAGGCTAGCGTTAATATCTTTAAGTTGCTGATTTTTTTCGCGTATTTTTGCCATTTTATCAGTAATGTCCACGGTGCTGATGTCGATATTTAACGCATCCGTATCCACTTCATATTTTGCTTCTTTTAACACTTCAAAAGCTCTTTTTGTTGCATCAAACGTGGCTTGAATATTTTGCTGATATTTTTCTGTTGAGCTTTGTGCTTGTTCGCTTATTTCGATAGCTAGAGCCGCCGCTTGCTTGGTGATTTGTGAACATTTGTCAGCAATGTTTTGAATGTCATTATCAATGCCTATCGATTCTTGCATCGTATCAATGAGTTGGTTGGCTTGTAATAAGTCACCAGAGGGGTCAATATTGGCATCAGTAGATTTGGTTATTTCTTTTTCTGCTTCATTAGTCGGCTCAATTTCATCAAAACTAGCGAACTCATCAAGCATATCTAAGTCATCTTGTTCACTATTGTTCTCTGTTGCTTGTTCGATACTTGCCGTTTCTTCAGCGATCGATGCTAGGTCTTCAGAATCATCTATTGTTTCAGTGTCGTCCAAATCGCCCATATCAAAGTCATCAAGGTTGAATTCTTCGGGTTCCGCTGTTTTATCAGCGATGTCATCGGTTGTTGCTGATAGGGCGGATTCTAATTCTTGTCCCTGGCGGCTAGTATCTTTAGCTGTTTCTAACGCATCGGGAATTTCAATGTTTTCTAGGTCATCAAGAAGGTCATTTAACTCCTCATCAACCTCAGAACTGAAATCATCTTCGCTGTTTGTGTTTTCGATTTCATCGAGAGCATCAAGCAAATCATCGGTATTTTCTGCAACCGCTTCCGTTTCAATGTCATCCGGTAAAGCTCCCATCATTTCAAGCATTTCACGGGTGGCTTTATCATCTTTGTCGATATCGGTTGTCATGGTATTTCCCCTTTGAACTAGTTTATTAAATTACTTTAAGCATTTAATATGCCAAAAAGAAGAGGTCTGTTTAATGGTTAATCGTTTGGCTGTGGTTGGGTGGGTAATTGTTAATGAACTTGCGTGTAGTAATAGTCGTTTTGAGCGATTGAGTGTTGCTAAATCAGCATACAAATTATCGCCAAGTATTGGGTGTCCTAATTGTTTCATGTGCAGGCGTAGTTGGTGTGAACGCCCAGTTACAGGACTAAGAAGAACATGAAAAGTTTCGCTATCCTGCTGTTTGATTTGCCAGTCTGTTTTGGCATGTTTACCTTGTTTGAAGTCAATCATTTGCAGAGGTCGGTTTTCCCAGTCACAACGCATTGGTTGGCTAACTACGCCATTTTGTTGGCTAGCGATACCTGCACAAATGGCTTGGTATTGTTTGCATGTTTCTCTTTCTTGAAACTGGCGACTGAGTGCCTTGTGGGTTGGTTTATCTTTGGCAATCACCATCACGCCAGAAGTGTCCATGTCTAAGCGGTGAACAATGAGGGCGGTAGGACAGTAAAGATTGACTTGACCAATTAATGAAGCTAGCGGATCGGCATGTCTTCCAGGCACAGAAAGTAAACCGCTTGGTTTGTTAACAAAGAGTAGTTGTTCATCTTCATATAAAATCCAATCGGTTGAAAAGGGAATAAGTTTTATGGTAGGTTTCTTCTTTAGCATTTATTTTTACGTTTATAATTTGTGATTGTTTTATTTTACGGGATAATAAATATGAGTCATAAAGTTTCTGTTATTTTTGTTTGTCTTGGCAATATTTGCCGTTCACCAACCGCACACGGGGTATTTCGACAGATAGTGAAAGATGCGGGGTTAGAAAGTGAAATTTTAATTGACTCCGCAGGTACCGCAGGGTGGCACATAGGAAAGCATGCGGATGAACGCTCCATTCAAACGGCACAAAGTCGGGGGATTGAGATGATGGACTTACGGGCAAGAAAGGTAACGCTTGAAGATATTAGCGACTTTGATTATATACTGGCGATGGATGAATCAAATTATGCAGACCTTGTCGATTTGGCTTTGCATGAAGATAAGCATAAGATAAAAATGTTTTTAGATTTTTCTAACGAATACCTAGAAACAGATGTTCCAGACCCATATTATGGTGGAACAGAAGGCTTTAATCATGTATTTGATTTGGTTACTTCCGCTTCAAACGGGCTTTTAAAAGACATTAGATTAAATTACTTAGCAAAGGTCTCCAAAACAGTAAAAAATCACTAAAAAGTGCCCAGGGGGGTCGTTATAAACCGTTTAAATATACCCCCCTGGGCACTTTTTAGGTTAAAAACATCAAAAAAGGAGTGCTCTTGTGGATTTGAATCGAATATTACACTTTATCACGATTGCGGAATGCAGTAGTTATACTAAAGCTGGGCAGAAACTTGGCTTGTCAAAGTCAAGTTTAAG
>CAZQYD010000077.1:0-7077 GCA_964597465.1 uncultured Piscirickettsiaceae bacterium
CTTTGCAAAGAGGTTGCTAAAATTTCTAGAGCAGGAAAAAAAGTTGCTAAGCAACTATTTATTGATTTAGATAAAACCGAACAGATTACTCACCAAATCATTGCTTTACAGCAAAAAACCAATGCCATCATGGGCGAACATGCCGAGTTTATTTTTAACTATTCAATCAAATCCTATAAAGACTTTATGGACCCAAGTGTTGAACAAGAAAATATGACACGAGACGAGATTAAGAACGCATTTGTGCATTATTTTGATGCACTTATTAAGTCGTCCATTCCTCTACGTCAATCAATTGAAAGGGCTGTTCAAAAATTAAACCACCGTATACGTGAAACAAAAGGAGTAAAACAACTTCCTAAATTAATTGCTAAATGGCAAGAATATCATGAAGAAGGTCGACCAAATGTATGGTTGAAAATAAACAACCTTCAACTTAAAGAGCTCGATAAAGATGCCAGAAATCAAATCAATAAACTGCTAAAACGTTACCAAGATGAACTTAAAAAAACCGATACACAACTCAGTAAACAACTTAAATCTCAAGGCGATAGCATGGTCAATGCCTATACGCGTATTCAGCGTTACTTTGCGGAAGGCAGAGTTGGCGATCTTGAAGTATTAATCAACTATATTGCTGAAAAAGACGAAAAAAATGCTAAAGATTTATGCCATATCGGTTCAGGATATCTTTATGAATTAAAAGAAATGCCTAATGAAGCTTTAGAAAGATACCTAAAACTTAAAGATGAAAAACTTTTAATGGAAGGGCTAAAACGTATTGTCAATATTACACTTGAACAAAAAAACTACGAAAGTGCATTAAATGCACTGGAAGTATTAACAAGCTATTCTGATGAATATTATATTTCCTATGCTGATATATTAGGTGCAATGGGTGATATACAAAATGCCATCGAAATATACCTTCACTATTTAAAAAATCATGACGATGACACTGCTACTTGGATTAAGTTAGCCAAAATTCTGATTCACCATGGCGTAATGGATGAGGCGATTAATGCGATTAATAAAGTTCAACAACTTGAACCTGAAAACCCTGTTGCCACTGAACTAATGATGCTAGCAACACAACCACGCCAACAATAATGGCTAAGGGACATGGGGACAGACCCCAAAACACCTTATCCCCTTTTAAATCAACATCTAACCGTTTTTGGGGTCTGTCCCCGTTTTGGAGTTTATTTTATTTAAAATAAATTTCGTAATCTGTTTGGGCTTGTTCGTAATCTGGAATATGTCCAATATCCATCCAGTATTCAGTTAGAGGAAACCCCCCTGTTTTATGCTCTTTTTTCTGTTCATCTTCAACTAAGGTGGGCATATCATAAAATTGTTCTTTTGGTATTTTGCTTGCCAGTCTTGAGTCTAAGCAATAGATTCCAGCATTCACGAAATAACGATAGATAGGCTTTTCTACTAGCTGAGTGATTAGTTGCCCTTCCATCTCAATCACTCCATAAGGCACTTGATGGGAATGTTCTCTAACGCAGGTTGTCACGCTATTTTGATGCTTAATATGAAACTTTAATAATGCTCTAAAATCAACTTTGGTTAGCAGGTCGCCATTCATTACAATCATCGGGGTTTCGCTTAACACGGGCAATAAACTTAATGCACCCGCCGTCCCCATTGGTTTATCTTCTTCAATATAGGTTATATTGATTCCCCACTCGCTACCGTTACCAAAATATTGTCGGATTTTTTCACCAAGATAATTAATACAAAAATAAAACTCAGTAAATCCCTGCTCGGCAATATGCTTAACGATGGTTTCAAGAATTGGTTGATTACCCACGGGTAACATTGGCTTGGGAAGGGTTTCTGTCAAGGGGCGTAAACGCATGCCTAAACCACCGAGCATTAAAACAACTGGGTTTTTGATTTGTAACGTTTGCTGGGTTTTATGATAATAAAGCCCGATTAAATTTTGTTGGGAATTTACAATTGGTAAATGACGTAAAGACTTCCGTTTTATGTGCTGTTTCCAAACGATTTCAGTTTCGCTTTCTGTACCAAACGTTGGGGTTAAATTGGCTATATTTACAATAGGGCTTGCTAGTGTTTCGCCTCTTAATAGACCTCTGCGTACATCACCGTCGGTTAAGGTTCCTATCAATTTTTGTTCTTCCGATACCATTAATACAATCTGCATTGCCTGTTTATCAAGTACGGTCAAGGCTTCTTTGATACTACAATTTTCGGTCAGTGAAATGCATTTCCAGTCGTGTAATTTCATCTTGATTATCCTATTTCAATTGCATATGACGCATTTTTAACAACGATTCTACTTGAAAAACATCTGCCAAATCGTCAATATCGACTCCTGAAATGGAGTCCATCACAAACAATTCAGAATCTCCACCTGTCGTAAATTCACCATTTTTTCGTAAATATTCTGGTGTTACGATATAGATTGCCCCATTGATTACATAGTAATCATCATTGTAATCTTGACGGCGAGAAACGTATTCTTTAGGTTGAGCTAAATAATCCCAGCCGTCTTCACTGGTTTGAATGCATTTATACGGGTGCTCTTTCATTTTTTGAACACTTAATAATGACTGTTTGTCGCTGGCTAAAAACTGTTCAATCGCTCCATCAATTTCTTTCGAGGTTCTAAGCGGTGATGTAGGTTGTAACAGCATAATCGCATCGGGTAACGTCCCCTGCTCTTCAAGCCAGTCTAAAACATGTAATACCGTTTGGGCAGTGGTGGTATTGTCTTCAGCAAGTGCTTGTGGACGAATATAATTCACTTTCACACCAACTGAACGTGCGAAATCATTAATTGCTTGGTCTTCACTACTCATCATCAATTGTGTAATATGTTGACTTCGTTGTGCCTCATCCAAGGTGTATTGCAATAAAGGTTTTCCCATTACAGGGTACAAGTTTTTTCCTACCAGCCCCTTTGAACCGCCACGTGCAGGTACTAGGGCTAAAATATTTGGTCTTTTATCTGTCATGCTATCCATCAACTTTTTTTAACTCTCTGATAATTATTTCAATCGCACTTGAAGGATCTGGTAAATGCTGTTGGGCATTTTTTCGTAATCGTTGCTGTACTTCTTTTAGCAAGCCCTGTTCCAATATTTCTAGCAAGCTATCTTCTTTATCGACAGCTAACAGTAAATCTTCACTGATTAATGGCATCTGTTTTAGATGGCTATAATCTTGCCACCATTGAATTAACTCTGGTTCAAACCATAAATACACGCTACTATTAAACGCCTTCTCAGCCATTTCGTTTAAATATAAATTATCAAATCCGCAAGTTGAGAAAGCACTAACCACTAAATCACACGCGACTAGGCTATCTTGAATTAATACAGCCTTGTCAAAACACACTTGTTCTTTAAACGCATTTTGAAATAACTGCATGGTTTTCTGTTTTAATTCCGCGGATTCTTTTGGATGTGGGCGGTAAATAAGTTGAAAGGGTTTATGCCAAGTTTTCAGTTGTCTTGCGAATACTTCAAGGGTTTTAAAATAGCCTGCTACCTCTAAAATTGGCTGCCCATAAAAACCAATTATAATTTGATTTTGAAACCCTAATTTTGCTCTAATTTCCTTGCGTTTTACTAATGAATTATACTGATGATAGTCAATGTGTTTAATCGAACCAATTGGAATACAATGAATAGCTGGGTAAAGTTTCTCAGTAATTTTTACCGCCTCGTCATCTAGCACAAAAGCGGTATTTGGAATGGCCTGGCTAGATTGATTAATATCTCCCCAAAAGTTTTGCAGAGCAAACGAGGGAATCTGACTGGCTTTTGCTAATTGCAAAGTAGCTTCATCAACACCAGTATCAGGACCTGAAATCCCTGTTAATACCGCGTCAGGTTGAAAACCAATAAACTGTTGACTTAAAAAATCTTCATTCAAGTCGTAAACCTCAACCATTTCTAGCTTTGTTCGATAGCAAGATAAAATATCATAAGCAGGTTGTTGACAAAGTAACCGACAATGAAACCCTGTCTGTTGCAACAATTTGGCTAGCAGTTTTTCAAGTGAAACCGCCGTGCCGGGGTCTCTAGCTGTGATTAATAAATTCATTTCTGTTCTATCAGTGTTGCTACTATTGAAACTAACTCGGGTTTTCGCTGTTCGGCAAGAGAATACAAATATACAAATTTTTGCCATTCCGAATCGGCAACCGTTTGATGCGTATAAACTAATTCGACTAACAGCAACATTGCACGTATTGCCAAGCCTTGTAAAATTTCAACTAGAATGGTATTTGAAGAAAAGTGTAACGCTAAAGGGTAAGATTTTAAAAATGAAATGGCTTTAGCAACCAGTTTATCTTCATTTTCCGCAATCAGTAAAAAACGTTCAATCACAAACGCCAGCTCAACTAGCGGTGAAAACCATGCCGTTTGGGTATCTTCAAAATCAACAAAACAAATCTTGCTGTCATTTTCAAACAAGATATTACCTATATTTAAATCACCATGTACCACCTGCCCGTGCTGCGTTAAGCAAGAAAAATCAATCACACTAGATTTTAAAATATTTAACACCTCACCTGGAACATTTGGAATGATTTGATTCGTTTCCAGTTGCTGAATCATTTGCCAACGATTGACAAGCATTTGTTCCCGATTTTTCGCTGCCCGTTTCACGCTATCTACAAAAGGAGAAAATTGTAATGCTTGATGCAATCCCCCGATTGCTACCGCTAAGGAATTTAAATCGGCTACTTCACCAAACCGATTTTTTTTAAACATTGTTGCCAACGCAACCACACCATTTGGTAATTCCATTGGGGAGTTTGCTAGTAAACAAACTGTGCCAACGCCTTGCGTTTGTAGAAAAACACAAACCTCATTGGCTTGTAACTGCCGTTGTGCTTGCGAGTGCGTAACAAACTTTACAAACCAATCAATTGGTTGCTGTTGATACAAGCCTTGCACACGAAACAAACCAAACGGCAACGAATGATTAGATTCTAATTGCCACACGCTAGGGTTTTTAATCGAATTTTCAGCTAAAAAGTGCCCAGGGGGGGTATCATTAACGCTGATTTCAGTCACTTTGCGCCATTTTTCGGACAGAGGAATTAACCCAGAATGAGCAGGAATAGCAGGTAACCATGTCATCGTTTAACCAATATCCGTCCAAGCAATAACTTGACCTGCTTGAATAGCTTTATTGAGCATTCTATTCTCTACTTCTGACCAATATTCAGCTTTAATGCCTTTTGCAGGAAAAGCAAAACTAACATTTTCAAGACTCAAAACCTCATTTTTATTAATGACTGTTTTAGCAATTAAGCCCATCCGAGAAATATATTTATCACGATTTCTAGGTAATTCTCGTATTCCATCTCCCATCGCATCCGCAATATTATTTACCTTCTGCAACACCTCTGCAACCTGTCCGACAGGCATCGCATGTCCACCATCCTGTTCATCGCCCATATCATTAGCACAAACACCTTTTTCTAACACCATCGCCCCCATCGCCGTGGCAGCATATAACATTTCTTCACCACCATGATGGTCTGATAAACCAAACGGACAATTGACTGCCACGCCAAGGGTTTTCATAAAATTAAGATTTTGTTGTTCAACAGGATTCGGCGGTCCTTTCGGGCTATGTTCAATCAAACAATCTAGTTCTGAATCAATATCTTTTGCCCAATTCACCGCACGAGCTGCTTCCTCAATAGTAGAATGTCCCGTATCAATTATCATCGGTAATTTTAAACTGGCAACATATTCAATTAAGGCTTGATGCGTAATATTAGAAGAAGCAATTTTAATTGCCTTGCAACCAACTTCTACCGCAAAATCTGCCCCTTCAAAGTCATACACCGATACAATCAAATCCATACCGCGTTGTTTGATATGGTCAAATATTTCACGATAAGTTTCTAATGGAATAACCTTACGTTCAATCAATTCACGGTAATTCTCTTCCACAAACTCTTGCGATTGCTGTCCAAAATATTTTTCGTTACCTGATAAATTTGCTTGTAAACAAATTTCTGCTGTTTGTAAAATTTCCGCCTTAACAATCGATACGCCCGCATTCGCCAACCCATCAATAATTAACTTCGCCTGTGTAATATTTTGATTAAAATACGTGCCAATATCTGGCAAAAATAAAGGGCGTTTTCTGTTCCAATAACTCATCAACTTGCCTTAATTGATTCCGCAGGTCGTACATCAATCCCTGCTTTTAAAAATGTACTACGAATCTCGTTCACGCTACTACGTTTAAAATGCAATATATCCGCCATCGCAACCGCGTCCGCACCTTTCGAAACGGCATCTAAACCATCTCCCGCTTCGCCCATGCCACCTGATGCAATAATCGGCACATTTACCACATTTGAAACCGCATGAATCAAGTCCAAATCATAGCCTTTACGCCCACCCTCTTTATCAACTGAGGTTAGTAAAATTTCGCCCGCACCACGCTCAACCGCTTCCTGCACCCACTCAACGACATCCAAGCCAGTGTGCTCACGCCCATTATCAGTAAACGCCAACCAGTGTCCACTGGTTTGCTTAATCGCTTCAACCGACAAAACCACGCATTGCGAGCCAAAGGTTTCTGCCATTTGATTAATTAAAGCTGGGTTTTTAACCACCGCCGTATTCACCGCAACTTTATCCGCCCCAGCCCGTAAAATTTCCCGTGCATCGTCCAACGAACGAATACCACCACCAACGGTAATCGGGATAAAGACCGACTTAACCGTTTCTTTAATCAACTCCGTCAAACTATTACGACCATACAAAGATGCCACCGCATCCATATACAACAGCTCGTCCGCCCCCTGCTGATAATAAGCACGAGCAAACTCATTAGGCGAACCCAATTTACGCAAACCTTCCAGTTTAACGCCCTTAATCAAGTTAGTACCTTTAATATCAAGGCGTGGGATTAGTCTAATCATTTAATTTACTTTTAATGTCGTTCCATACTTCAGTATGGGAAGAAGGTGAAATTTAGCCATTTTAATTGGTGTATCCTTAAGGAATCGCTTAACAACCGCCAATTATTTTTTACTGGCTAAAATGCACGACAACTTCCGTA
>CAZQYD010000078.1:0-7065 GCA_964597465.1 uncultured Piscirickettsiaceae bacterium
ACTTCTAACGGGCGTTTACCCAACATTTCAAAACCGTGCATTAAAGGTTGTACCGCAAAAGGTAACGAGTAAATAACTGAACCGATAATTAAACCCGTCATAGAAAAGGTAAGAGGAGCAAAACCCATTCCTGCCCACACTTGCCCAACAACGCCATCAGGGCTTAAAACAATTAACAAATAAAACCCCAATACCGTCGGTGGCAAAACTAAGGGTAAAGCAACCAAGGCTTCAAAAAACGCTTTCTTCTTACCGCTAATACTCGCCAACCACAACGCCAGTGGCGTACCAACTACCATTAAAATAACGGTGGTGTATAAGGATATTTGTAAACTTAACCAAAGCGGTTGTAGGTTTAATTCTGTTAGCATTTATATTCCATAACCATAAGTCTGAATTTTTTCCTGTACTTTATTGGAGTGAAAGTATTTTAAAAACATGTTCACTGCATTTGAGTTTTTTCCTTTCAAAACAACTGCCTGTTGTTTAATTTCTGGGTACAAACTTTTATCTATTTCTGCAAATTCGCCTTTTAGGGGTTTATTGGGATTGGAGGCATAGGATTTTGCGATTAAACCAAGTTGGGCATTGCCACTGGCAATATAGTGAAATACTTTGCCTACATTTTCACCTAAAGCAATTTGGTTATTTTGTTTAAGCGTTTGGTACAGTCCATAGTGTTTAAGAATTTGAATAGAGGCTAAACCATAAGGGGCTGTTTTCGGGTTGGCGATGGCGATAAATCTGAAATGTGGATTGTTTAATTTTAAGTCGGCTAAATTTGGGGAAACTTTACTGGGATTCGGTGCCCAAACGACTAACCGCCCTGTTACATAGGTAAAACGGCTACCTTTTTCAATAAGCCCTTGTTCTTCTAGTAGTTTAGGGCGTTTTTCGTCCGCAGAAAAGAATAAATCGTAGGGTGCTCCGTGTTTAATTTGGGTAAATAATGAGCCGGTTGCACCATTAGAAATACTGACTTTAATGCCTGTTTGTTGATTAAAATCTTGCGTTATGCTTTTCATGGTCGCAAAGAAATTAGCGGCGACGGCAATGCGGATAGTGTCTTTCGCGAATAAAGAGCAACTAAGTAGCAGGCTGAAAAAAAATATAAATATTTTTATCATTTTAGTTTATGTACATTCTGTAAGGATTTGCTAACAACTGGGTTAACAAAGTCAGAAACATCGCCCCCTAGCCTAGAAATTTCTCGTACTAAACTGGATGAAATAAAAGAATATTGTTCAGCTGGCGTCATAAACATAGTTTCAATCTCTGGGGCAAGCTTGCGGTTCATGGAGGCGAGTTGAAATTCATATTCAAAATCTGAAACGGCTCGTAATCCTCTTAATAAGACATGCCCATTAATCTCTTTTACAAAATCTACCAGTAAACCACTAAAGCCAATTACTTCGACATTCGATAGATTTTTGGTGACTTCCTTGGCGAGTTCAACCCGTTGTGCAAGCGTAAAAAGCGATTGTTTATTTTGATTATCGGCGACGGCAATAACTAAACGGTCATAAAAACGTGCGGCTCGTTCAATTAAATCAAAATGCCCGTTGGTAATCGGGTCAAAGGTTCCAGGGTAAACGGCGGTAATTGACATAAAGGCTTTGCTTCATTAAATAAAAGTAATTTTACGCTATTTACAGGACTTTGCGAGGTAAAAAGTACCCAGGGGGGTGTCGTCTAGCTTATTCAATGATATTATTAGGTGATGAATAATTTGGTTCAGCACTTGGTTTATTAATGTAAAAGCCTTGAAAGTGGCTTGGAGCCATCAATTTAATCATTTCAAACATATCAACATCTTCAACGCCCTCAATCACAATATCATAGTCCATCTCTGATAAATCATTGACCAGACCTTGTATTAGCTTTGCGGTTCTTTGTTTTTGGAAGGCGGCTCTTGTTAGGCTAATATCAAACTTAATAATATTAACGGGTAAATGCGCAAGGTAACTAATTGATGAATAACCACTACCGAAATCATCCAATGCAACTTTAAACCCTAAACCTTTAAAACGTTCAATCTGTTTAGAAACATGTGCTAAGTGCTTAATCATCGAGGTTTCAGTGACTTCAATAACAAGTTTATAATCATCAGTAAAAGGTAAAAACCCAGCAAACCAATCACAAACGCTATCATCCAGTAAAGATTCCGCAGATAAGTTGATGCTAATACCAGAGCCCTTTTTAATCTTGCCTTTAGTGATAATTTCAAGAGATTTTTTAATCACTGCCTTATCAAACTTTACTTGCATTTTGGTTCGTTCAATAATCGGCATAAATATATTTGGGTAGATACAAACCCCATCTAAGTTAAATCTTGACAATAACTCAAAATATTCAATTTCTTGGGTTTTAATGTTATAAATCGGCTGAAACAATAAAGACAGCCCAACACCCGTTTCAATCGCGTTTAAAACGCCTGTCGTATTTTTATGGCTCAGCTCTTTTTCGGTTATTTTATGTTTGTTTTTATCATAAAGCACATATTTTTTATTTAGGTTTTGCTTAGCGATATACATCGCGGTATCGGCATGTTTGATAATTTCCGATATATCATTTTGTTGTAACCTGTTAGCCGTAGCGACCCCAGCACTAATGCTTAAATTTCCGTGTAAACCAATATCATCGGTAGGATATTTTTTTATTAATTCAACCACTTTTTGCATGGTCTGCATAATTTCTTCAGAGTCTTTATTGGTGAATATCACCGCAAACTCATCACCGCCTAATCGAACGAACAAATCTTTTAAACCAATATTTTCTTCTATTTTTCGGCAAATAATATTTAAAACCTGATCCCCTACATCATGCCCATAGGTATCATTAATGCTTTTAAAATGGTCGCAATCAATAATTGCAATCCCAACATGGCTTAACTCTTCTGCGAGAAACTTCTGAACCGTTTCACCCCAATAAATTTCAAACGAATGGCGGTTTGCAATGCCTGTTAATGCATCGGTATGGGCTTGTTTGTGTAAGCTTTTATTGAGCTGGGTAAGTTCACTGGTTCTAAAACTAACGGTCGATTCTAGGCTTTCATTTAGCGTAATTAACTCTTGTTGTTTCTTAACCATACCGTCCAAAAGATGATTAAACTGTATACCGAAAAATTCAACTTCCGTCCATTTTTTTTGATTTTTAGCATACATGAATGTTAAACGTTTACCAGTCATCCCTGCGGAAACATCCGCAGTAACACGAGTAGTTTCAGCAAGCGGATTTAATAGATTTAGTTTTAATAGTCGGAATAAATAGAAAAACACCATAAATAAAATCAAGAAAAAAATCAAACTTTGTTTAATCGAATCATAAATAATCTCTCGAATTTCGGCAGTAGATTCAACAAAATGATAATAGCCGACGACTTGACCTGTTTGGGTATTAACGACTGGAATATCAACTTCATGAAAATTTGAATTAAAAATCAATACTAACTTGTCCATGTAATTTGAATGAGCAAAAAAAGGGTCAGTTTTTATCACAAATTGCATTGATTTTAAATTCAAGACCCACTGCATTCGTTCTAACGTAGCACCTTCAGAGGTTTTTGCTTTTTTAAGAATTGACACTTCTGCAATTTTTTTTTGTTGTTGATCATAGATAGGAATACGCAAACCAATATACAACTCACTATCGCCATTAATACGTGGGCCAAGCAAACTTTCAAAACTAATGAAGCTATTTTTTGTTATTTTTAGAGTATTAAAATCAGGTTTTTCAGTAAATTTTTTCAAGAATAAACGGTTTTTTTGTGCATTAACCTCAGAAACCACACCCTTATAACTAATCAACTTGCCATCTTGCGTATCAATAAAAATATAATCTAAAGAAAAGGCCTCTTGGAACTTTTTAAGTCGTTTTTGCATCGTTACAAAATCTTTCTTTTCAACTAGGTTGCCCAGCCTGTCTTGTTCTACTTTTACCACAAAAGAAACATAGGTTAAATTTGCACGATAAGAGTGCAGCCACTCATTAACAGAAACTTGTAGAATATCTTTACGCTCTCCATGCCAATTTTCAAAAACTTGTACGGAACCGAAGAGGCTATAAGCGAAATGTATTAAATACAGTATCAGTACCAACGCTGACAACCGTCCAATTTTATTAGACAGTTTCTGAGAGGTTTTTACATGTTCAATTGCTTTGGTCATTTAGTATTAAGTAATTATTATTGTTATTGTTATTGTTGTTGTTAGATATTAACCACTCAACGTATATTGTTCAAGTCATTTTGTTAATTTCGAAGAAAATAGACCAAAACGAACCTGTGCTGTTTTTTTCTGTTTGATACACAACCAGTCACTAAGTAACCTAGGCCATTCCGCCATTTTTTCTTGTTCTAAGTAAATCAAGCTTTCTGAAGTTATCCAGTTTTGTTCAAACAGCAAATTAAGCGTCGGCTGCATTAACTGTTGATTAAAAGGCGGGTCGATAAAAACAATATCAAACGCTTGTGTTGCAGGTTGGGCTAGGTATTCTAACGCATTCGTTGAAATCACCTCTAAATTAGTTAATTTTAATAATGCACCGTTTTGAGATAAATTTTGACTATTCGCTTTATCTAACTCTAGCATCGTGACACTTTTTGCACCACGCGATAATGCCTCAAAACCAAGTGCTCCAGACCCTGCAAAGATATCTAAACAATTTGCACCAACGATATCAAATTGCAACCAGTTAAATAAGGTTTCTCTGACTCTATCAGACGTTGGACGTAAGCCTTCAACATCTAAAACAGGCAGTTTCCGCCCTCGAAAATTCCCCGCGATGATACGTACTGAACCAGCAGATTTGACAGCGTTATTTTTAGATGTATTTTTTGCCACTTTACCCAAATATTTTTTAAATTATTTTTTTAGAAAACTAATTGTACTTTATCTACTGAAAGCTTTATTATTACTCTATAAAAATATATTAGAGGAGACTGAAATGAATATTACAATATTAGGAGCGGGATTTGCGGCACTAACTGCTATCAAAAAAACTCGCAAAGAAGCACCAGATGCGGAAATCACCGTCATCGCACCGCAACAAAAAATGATTTATCTACCAAGTCTGATTTGGATTCCTTCGGGGTTGAAAAAGGCAAGCGACTTAGAGGTCGATTTAAGCAACTTCTTCAAAAAACAAAATGTTACCTTTATCAAAGCCTCGGTACAAAACGTTACCAATGGTGGGCGTACGGTTGAAACTGATGAAGGTAATTTTGACAATGACGGGCTGATTATCGCCACAGGTGGACGTTTTATAAAAAAACTACCCGGCATTGAGCATGCAATTACACCTTGTGAAGGCATTCCTGCCGCAGAAAAAATCAAAGAGCGACTAGACGGCATGACAAGCGGCACAATTGCCATCGGTTTTGCAGGCAATCCAAAAGAGCCATCCGCCATGCGTGGTGGGCCAATGTTTGAATTTTTATTTGGCATTGACACGCTACTTCGCCGCCAAGGTCGTCGTGATAAATTTAAATTAGTTTTCTTTAACCCAATGGAAAAACCTGGAAAAAAACTAGGCGATAAAGTACCTGATGCGATTTTAAAAATGATGAAAAAGAAAAATATCGAAACTCATCTTGGTCATAAAATTAAAGGGTTTGAAGAGAATAAAGTCATTACCGAAGGCGGCGAAATAGACGCTGATTTAATTTTGTTCATGCCTGGCATGACAGGCCCTGCATGGTTAGCAAATTCTGAATTAGTCCAGTCAGAAGGTGGCATGATTAAGGCAAATGAATTCTGTCAGCTAGATGGTTTAAAAGCCACTTATGTTGCTGGCGATGCGGGTAGTTTTCCTGGCCCGGAGTGGCAGGCCAAACAAGCTCACGCATCCGATTTACAAGCCGCTTCTGCGTCCAAAAACTTGATAGCGGAACTAAATGGCAACAATGATTTTGAAGCTTTCAAACATGAATTAATTTGTATTGTCGATACCCTTTCACACGGCATACTGATTAAGCGTACTGAGGGAAAAACCTTAATGCTTCCGCCATGTCGTTTATTACACTTTGCAAAAATGTTTTTCGAAAAGCTGTACCTGCGTGGCTATCGCTAAGTCGAGAATTTTGCACAACTGGATGCACAAATTAAAACGTTCCAAGGAGGAGTAACTTTACTCCTCTGCAATTTCACTCCTAGTATTTCACTCTGGATTACCGACCATTACGGTTAACATTTTAGTTGGTTGGATATGTTTATTCCAAGCCTTTAAAATATCTTGTTTCGTTACCTTAGCGATTTGTTTCGGAAAAACACTTAGATAATCTAACGGTAAATCATAAAAACCAATCATCGAAATATAACCCAAAATTTTACTATTACTATTCATTCGTAATGGGAATCCACCAATTAAATTATCTTTGATGGCTTGTAATTTTTCATCCGAAAAATCTTTCATAAAATCATTTAAAATATTTTTAGCCACTTCATCGGCTTCTTTTGCTGAGCTATTTTTAGTTGATAAACTAATACTAAAAGGCCCTGCGACTTTCATTGGCAAGAAATAGCTATACACGCCATACACCAAGCCTCGTTTAGCACGAATCTCTTCCATTAATAATGCATTAAAACCACTGCCACCTAAAATATGATTACCAACAAAGAGTGCCACATGATCTTCATTACCTCGCTCCGTACCTATCTGCGATAGGCTGTAATGCGTTTGCGTTGAAGCAAATTTTATATTGCTCTTTTTTTCTGTCTCTAAACGCTTTGGTAAAGGAATGGGATTAGGTTTTTTACCAACCTCTAAAGCAGATGTTATCTGCTCGGCAATTTGTTGTGCTTTTGCTAAATCAACGTTACCAACAATACTAACTTGAGCATTGCTTGCTATATATTTTTTTTGATAAAAGGCCTTCAAATCATTAACCGTTATTTTCTTTACCGTTGCAAGCGTGCCTGACGAGGGATGTGCGTAAGGATGATCACCATACAAACCATTCCACATTGCTTTTGAAGCAATACTTCTAGGTTTCGTTGCCGCTTGCTTAATCCCTAATATTAGTCTCGCCACTTCACGGTCAAAAATATTTTTATTAAATTTTGGTTC